>JBJERG010000194.1:0-23289 GCA_051882155.1 Ruminococcus sp. | reverse complement strand
TCTGTCTTCTTCATACTCTTCTTTTCCTGTTTCTTTTCTTCCGTCTTTTCCTTCTTTTCAAAAGCGCTTCTTGGCAGACTGCGTGTTGCGAAATACTCGTCAAAGCTTTCCACCTGCTGCTCCTGAGTAAAATGCTCAAGGGCAGCGTTTATTTCCGCTTCGGTAAGACCGCTGCCTGATTTTTTCTTTTGTCCGTCGGGGCTGGTGCCTTCATAAAAGGCGATCAGCTCGGCTGCGTCCATACGCAGATCCTTTGCCACATCACTAAGTTTTCTTTTCTTTGTCATTGGCTAACCCTCCTGTTTCATGTGTAAAACTTACTACTCTATGTTATCTGAAAGCTCCATAAGTCTTTTTGCAAAGCCCTTGTCGCAGACAGCAAGGACTCCTGCTTTTCTGCCAAGTGCATTCTGAATATCCGCCATAACAAAATCAGTTTCCATTACAGGAACATCTGCTTTTGTACAGAAAAAGCGGACTTCCTTTTTTGTTCTGGGAGATGCGTCCTTCGTTACGAAAACGCCCTCTGCCCGACCTGCCAGAATTTCCTCCTTTGCAGGATCGAATCCCAGTACCAGCCTGCCTGCCTTACGGCATATTGTCAGCAGATTCAGAAATTTCTCTTTGCAGTTCATTTTTCAGCTCCTCATACACTGCGGCGTCAACCCTGCATGAAAATGATTTTTCAAGCTTTCTGCCCTTCTGTGCCTTATCAAAGCATTCCATACTTTTACATAAGTATGCTCCTCTTCCGGACTTTTTTCCGGTGGCGTCCAGCAGAATTTCATTTTCCGGTGATTTTATTACACGTACAAGGCTTCTTTTCTCCTTCATTTCTCCGCAGCCTATGCACATACGCATAGGAATCTTTTTAACCTTCATGATATTACTCCTGAACCGGTGCAGGCTCTCCGTCCAGATGTGCAAGCTCAGCAGCAGCTTCCATATCTGTCATATCAGAAGCTGATTCCAGCAAAGCGGTTTCGTCCTTTTCTTCGGAAGATGAAAGTCCGCCGGAAACCTCTGAGGGAACTATTTCGAATTCAGGCTTTATATCGATCTTGAAGCCTGTAAGCTTGGCTGCAAGCTTTGCATTCTGACCACGGTTGCCGATAGCAAGTGAGAGCTGGTGATTGGGAACCACAATGCTGCAGGTGCGGTCCTTTTCTTCGTTTGTAATGATATCCACACGGAGAACAGTTGCAGGTGCAAGGGCTCTTGCGATGAATTCCTCAGGCTTTTCGCTGTAGGGAATAATATCGATCTTTTCGCCGGAAAGCTCTGCAACGATTGCGGAAATTCTTGAACGCTTAGGACCTATGCAGGCGCCCACTGCGTCAACGTTGGGGTCATTTGACCATACAGCAATTTTAGTACGTGAGCCAGCTTCTCTGGAAATGGCTTTTATCTCAACGGTTCCGTCGAAGATTTCCGGTACAGTCATTTCAAAAAGGCGCTTTACAAGCTCCTTGCGTACACGGGAAATCTTGATAACCGGCTTTTTCTGCTTATTTGCAATGGCAGTGATATATACCTTTATCATCTGACCTTCTCTAAGTATTTCGCCCGGGATCTGCTCCTTGCGGAAAAGATATATCTCTGTATTGTCGTAAATAAGGGTGGCAGTACCGCCCGGCTCTACCTGGGAAACCTGGCAGGTGATGCACTCAAATTCCTTGTCTTCAAACTTTTCAAGGATTCTTGCACGGTTGATGTCACGCAGGTCACCCTTAATGGACTGCTTTGCGGAAAGAGCAGCAGCTCTGCCGAACTTGTCGATATTGAGTCTTTTCTGAACAGTTCCGCCTACATAAGCATTGGGGTCGATAACTCTTGCGGCTGCAATGTTTATCTCGTTTTCATCAATCGGCTCGTCATCAACAACAGTCTGTCTTAAATACATCTCAAACTTCTGTGATGCAGGGTCAATATCAATAGTGATGTTTTCCTCGCAGTCGGGATAAGCCTTTCTTGCTGCCTTCAGCATAGCTGTTTTGACCTTTTCCACCAGAGTTTCCACGTCCACACTGTTTTCAGTACCCAGTGCGTCCAGTGCTTCAAAGAAATTTTTGTCCATGTCCTTTCATTCCTCCATTAAATTAAAAATCAATCTCAACGTACAGCTTCACATATGAGAGATCGGAGAGCATCAGCTGTACGGTTTTATCTTCATCTGAAACGACAGTTATGCTCTCACCGTCAAATGAGGCAAGAGTGCCGATCCATTCTTTTTCACCGTCAATGGGACGAATGGCATGGGCTTTGACTGTCTGACCGATTGAATGCTCAAAGTGCCAGCCCTGACACAGTGTTCTTTCAAGTCCTGCTGAACCTACTTCCAGAATATAATTCTGCTGTATCGGATCTCTTTCATCAAGGATCTGATTCACAGGTCTGGTCATTTTCTCGCAGTCGTCAATAGTGATGCCGTTTTCATGGTCAATGAATACTCTCAGATACCAGTATGCGCCTTCCTTTTCGAAGCTCACATCCCAGATACTGAAGCCCAGCTCTTCGGCAATAGGCAGTACCATATCATAGACCTGTTTTTCGGTTCCGCCGAATTTTTTAAGTTTCATTCAACCGCCTCCGTTAAAAATTTGCATCAACATAAGCAAAAGACCGGTGGTTGCCGGTCTTTGCTTGGTGATATGAGTATATTATAGCATACTTTTTTTAAAAAATCAAGGGTTTTCTGAAAAATAAGGCAGAAATTTATTTGCTGTTGTATTCAGCAACTATTTCATCCACCACAGGCGACCATTCGTCACGGATCACTGCCCATGAATCCTTATCGCCGTTCAGCAGTGCTGATGTGATATTATCCATAATTCCTCTTGTTTCATAGGTATAATCGCCCACGCTGTACATTCTTGTTCCCATGCCGTAGCCGAAATCAAATACGGGAGATATATTTTCTGAATCGGTATATTCACATACTGCGTCGTACTGTTCCTCTGTTATATAGCCGTTCAGAACGCCGCTGCTGTCTATATTCGGAATAAGAGCCTTCTGCTTTGCGCTGCTTCTGTATTCATCTGTAATGGCTGCAAGTCTTTCGCATTTTATATATGCACCCACAGCTGCACCGTTCTGAGAATTCTTTACAAGCATTTTTGCGCCGAAATTGCAGTTGATGTAATATTTGTCAGCCTCCGGATATTTCGGGAAAGGCACGATCATAAGGTCGCTTTTTTCCACAAAGCCCTCTGCATTCACAACAGGATCCGGATTGTTTTTTATGTTCGAATCACTGAGCGCCCAGTCAGCCATTGCAAAGAACAACGTTGAGCCGTTGTCGTTGAAATAGCCGTACCATGCGGGGTCATAAAGACCCTGCTGCATTATCTCCTCCATAACGTTTTCAGCAGATTCAATGGCGGCGCTTTTTATGTTGCTTGAAAATTTTTCGCCGTCGTAGCGAATGACAGTTTCACCTGTTGACTGGATCATAGCCTGTCCGAACCAGCCGTTTATGCCGAAACGTGTTTCGCCTGCCGGTGCATTGGCTGTAAAATCCTTCATCATATCCATAAAGGTGTTCCAGTTCCATTTCCCTTCCTTATAAAGCTCATAAGGGTCAGGCAGACCGTTTTCCTCGCACATTGAACGGCTGTATGTAATTAGCAGCGGACTTGAAATGCAGTACGGCACCACATAATGACTGCCCTTGTATTCATACATATCAATAATATCTTCCATACCGTCCCACATATCATCTTCAAGATCAATGTAGTCGTCGAGAGGCTGATACTGCTCCTTTACAACCCCGTTGGGAAGAGCTTCCCATTCGTAAGGGAACATATCCACCGGATCATCGCCCAGTATACGGCTTGCCAGTATGTCGAATTTGTTTTCGCTGGTACAGCTGATGTATTCAACCTTTCCGCCGTATTCGTCCTCAAAAAGCGAAAGTGCAACGCTTCTGTCCTGATTGTCCGAAGGGTTGATATCATAATAGGAAAGCCAGTAAATGGTTTTGCCCTTAACGTTTTCAAGCTCAGGGTCGTTTCGGATATAATCAGCAGCCAGAGAAACGTCCGCCTCGTAAACGTCGGTTTTATTTTGCACTGATTCCTCACCGGAAGAGGGCTGAGATGAGCTGCTGTCGGAACCGCAGGCAGGAAGCATTGCTGCCAGTAACAATATCAGAAGGGCAGCTGTAATACGTCTGTGTTTTTGCAAGGTCAGGAACCTCCTTTCGTATGAAGCACAAATAATCCCACTATTACATAATACAATTATACAACATAGACAGAGCATTGTCAAGCAGGGACTTATGCAAAACCTCCGTTTACCGGAAAGACCTGACCTGTAACGAAGCTTGCAGCGTCTGACGCCAGCCAGCACACCGCAGCAGCCACCTCCTCCGGTCTGCCGATACGTCCCAGAGGTGTTTCCTCAGACAGTGCCTTCAGATCCTCCTCTGAAAGATGTGAGTTCATATCTGTTCTGATAACGCCGGGAGATACGCAGTTCACCCTTATTCCGGAGGGTCCCACTTCCTTTGCAAGAGCCTTTGTGAAGCTTATGACAGCGCCCTTTGTGGCAGAATAATCCACCTCGCAGGATGCGCCCACCTCGCCCCATACCGAGGCAATATTGATAATGCAGCCGTTTTTTCTTGACAGCATTTCCGGCAGCAGGAATCTTGTGGTTTCCGTAGTGCCGAAGAGATTGACCTCGTAAAGCTCCCGGACTCTGTTTTCCGTCATGCACTGAAACAGATCGGTGTAGGACACAGCCGCATTGTTTACAAGCAGGTCAACATGACCCAGCACCTCCAGTGCACGTCTGGCAAGGGCAGCCGCACTGCCGGGACGGCTGAGGTCGCATTTGAGCGGAACTGCGCCGCATTCATCCTTCATTTTCATTGCAGATAATTCATTTCTGCAATAGCCTGCCGCCACCATGTAACCCTGTGCGGAAAGCGCTTTTGTAATGGCAAGTCCGATACCTCTCGTACCGCCTGTTATAAATGCTGTTTTCATTTCAGAATCTCCTTTTTTCTTTTTTCACCCTAAGTATTGCACTATGGCGAATTATGTGTTATAATAAGAGGTAAAGCCGAATTTAATCAAATTATTGTTTTTTTAATTCAGCGTATATCAGCCCTCCCTGAAAGGGAGGGAAACCGCCGAAGGCGGTGGGAGGGTTTCAGACGTAAACCTTTTAGTCAGCTATAATTTACTTTAACGGAGAACACTTTATGGAAAAAACCAAGATCGACCGCATCAATGCCCTTGCAAGACTTTCAAAAACAAGAGAGCTTACAGAGGAGGAACGTGCGGAGCAGACTGCACTGAGAAATGAATTCCGCAGATCTGTCATAGGAAATCTGTCGGGACAGCTTGAACATACTGTTATAATCAATTCCGACGGCAGCCGTACTGAAGTTAAAAAGAAAAATTAACCTTTCTCATCAAGGCGGAACTGATTCGGCAGAAAATCACTGAGTTTGTGAACTCCGTCTGCTAAAAGCACCGGAAAATCACCGCCGCAAAATTCCGCTAAAACCTGCAAACAGGCTCCGCAGGGAATACAGGGAACATTTCTTGCGGCGTCATCATCCCTGCCGCCCACTATTGCAATAGTCTTAAAGGAACGTTCTCCGGCGGCTATCGCCTGGAAAACGGCGTTTCTTTCGGCGCATATTGTCATGGAGTATGAGGAATTTTCCACGTTGCAGCCTGTGTAGATCCTGCCGCTTTCGCCTTTGAGGGCGGCGCCCACGTAAAAGCCCGAATAGGGAGCGTAGGCATTTGCCCGTGCAGCCATGGCGGCGTCTGTCATATTCTGTATCATTTTGACGAATCCTCCTTAAAATGAAAAACGGGCAGACCTGAGCTACCCGAATTTCATATAAAATTTTAGATATATTAAGTGCCTCGCACATTCGCTCACTTCAGTTCGCTGCGTGCGTATCGGCAAATAGTAAACGCCAAATAAATTTGTCGTTTACTATAATTACTTGCCTGTTACCATTTCCAGAGTATCTCTTGCAATGAGCAGTTCCTCGTTTGTGGGAATTACCCATACCTCAACCTTTGAATCAGGTGTGGAGATCTTTCTCAGTTCGCCCTTGAAGTTATTAACTTCATTGTCGATCTTGATTCCGAGGTAATCCATGTCTGCACAAACCATTTCACGGCAGTTGGGAGCATTTTCGCCGATACCTCCTGTGAAGATAACAGCGTCCAGACCGTTCATTGCGGCTGCATATGCGCCGATATACTTCTTGATGTCGTAAACCAGCATATCTCTTGCAAGAAGCGCTCTCTTGTCGCCTGACTCAGATGCAGCGGTAATATCACGCCAGTCAGAGGACTTGCCGGAAACGCCCAGCAGACCGGATTTCTTGTTCATGTATGTATCCATATCACCTGTGGAGAAGCCGTGCTTGTTTGCAACGTATGTTACAGCAGAAGGGTCAATTGCACCGCAGCGTGTTCCCATAAGAACGCCGTCCAGCGGAGTGAAGCCCATTGTGGTATCAACAGACTGACCGTTCTGTACAGCTGTAATGGATGAACCGTTGCCCAGGTGGCAGGAAACGATCTTGAGATCTTTTATATCCTTGCCCATGAGCTTTGCAAGCTCAGCAGTAACAAATCTGTGGGATGTGCCGTGGAAGCCGTATTTTCTTACATGAAGCTGCTCATAATCTTCATAGGGCAGACCGTACATATAAGCCTTCTGGGGAATTGTCTGGTGGAATGCTGTATCAAATACAACAACCTGTGGAACATTCGGCATAACCTTTGTACAAGCCCAGAGAGCCAGTGCATGGCCGTGGTTGTGTACAGGAGCAAGTTCCTTCAGTTCTTCGATCTTGTCAATAACCTCGGGAGTAACCATAGTAGGCTTTGTGAAGACCTCTGCGCCCTGGACGATACGGTGACCTACAGCGGAGATCTCGTCCATGCTGGAAATAACAGCAGCGTCGCCTGTAGTAAGGGCCTCAACAAGACGTGTGAACGCTTCTGAATGGGTCGGGAAATTACAGTCCTCATCAATAGCTCTTCCGTCGGAGGTCTTGTGGCTCAGATGGCCGTCAATACCTATACGGTCGCAGTTGCCCTTTGCAATAACAGACTCATCCTCCATATTGATGAGCTGGTACTTCAGAGAAGAGCTGCCGGCATTAACAACGAGAATAATCATACATTTCAAATCCTTTCATCTTCTTGCGGCAGTGCGTTATGACTGCCTTTAGGTCACCTCTAAAAAACCACTCACCCGCCATCTGCGGCACATCTTTACGCCATCTTCACTTGCGAAAAAACTTGAAATACACAAAGTATTCCTGCATTTTCCCGCAAATGAATCTGTCGCAAATCTGCACCACATCTGACGGATTCGGAGTATTTAGACGTGCCCTTTATGAGAACTTTCACGGGCGAAAATGTCCTTTTAAAAGTTCTGTCTATATCTATTATAAACTTTTTTCTGAAAAATGCAAGTCTTTTCCATAAATTCGCCTTGTATTTTCAGAAAACAACATATTCTGACTTACAGAAAGAGGTAATTCAAATGAAAATAAGCGGTGTTATCTGCGAATATAACCCACTTCACAACGGTCATCTTCATCATCTGAAAACTATCCGTGAAAACGGAGCCGACGCTGTAGTGGCAATAATGAGCGGAAACTTCATGCAGAGAGGCGACGTAGCTATCATGGAAAAGCTTACCCGTGCAGGCCTTGCCCTTAAAGCGGGAGCTGACCTTGTCATAGAGCTGCCTGTAATATGGTCACTTTCACCGGCTGATCAGTTTGCAGCCGGCGGCGTTACTCTTCTGAACGCACTGCAGGTGGTTGACGAAATATCCTTCGGCTGTGAATGCGATGATCCGGAGCTGCTTCAGAAGGCGGCTGAGATCTGCCGTATCTGTCAGACCGAATATGCAGATACACTTAGGCTTTTCACACGCCAGGGCAATTCCTACCCGGCAGTTCTGCAGGAGCTTGTAACACAGCTGGCAGGACCGGAGGTGGCGTCAGTGCTGTCCCACCCGAACAATACCCTTGCTGTTGCATATCTCAATGCTCTGGAAAACTGTCACAGCCGTATAAAACCCTTCGCAGTACAGAGAATGGGTGCCGCCCATAACAGCATGAGCGCAGTTCCGGAGCCTTCCGTGAGTCTGCCTGCTGAGCATGACAGCCAGGATGTGAGCCTTTTTGCAAGCGCTTCATATGTCCGCAGATGCCTTGATGAAGGAACAGACTGCCGCAGAATGGTGCCTTCGTCTTCCTGGAAGGAAATATCCCACGCACAGAAAAACGGTTCATTTGCAAGCCTGAGAAATTTAGAGCGTACAATACTTTATAAACTGCGTACAATGGAGCCGGAGGAAATTGCCAGTGTGGCAGAGGTGGGAGCACAGGGTCTTGCAAACAGAATATACCAGGCACGTACTGCCACATCTCTTGACGACCTTATGGAAAGACTGAGAACAAAACGCTATCCTGCTGCAAGACTGAGAAGAATACTTCTTCATATGCTGATAGGCATTACAAGAGATGATATATATTCTCTTCCGCCTTATGGCAGAATACTTGCATTCAACAATACAGGACGAAAGGTTCTTGCCCTTTCAAAGGGAATCAGAACCCTGCCCTTTGCCGAATCTCTGAAGTGGCTTTCCGCCCAGAGCAGTGCAGCGGCAAGATGCGCAATGCTTGAATCAAGAGCTACGGATATTTACCAGCTTGCCTGCAATAAGGTGGGTACTGCCGGTTCGGATTTTCGTCATAAAATTACACTTACCGACAATTCAGCAGATTAAGGAGGAGATACCATGGAAGAAAACAGACAGGCAGGCGGCTCAAATGCAGGCTCTGCACAGCGTCCGAAAAAACGTGTAACAAGAAAACAGCTGAGAAGACGCAGAATAGGCGGACTTATAGTCCTGCTGGTGATAATATTCCTCCTGTCAAGCGGCTGTGCCAGCTGTATCAGATGTGCCTGCGGAACCGGCGGAAATTCAGAGGAAAATACTGCCTCAACCACTGGGGCAACAGCCTCCTCAGCCGTAACCTCCCAGACCATTACAGAAAGCATTATGCCTACTGAACAGCTTGTGAATGATCTGCCCTCATCTCATAAAATAGAAGTAACAGCCATAAAGCAGAAGCCTGAGCTTCCTACAGGTGATGAGGTAACATCACTGGCAATGGTGCTACAGTATCTGGGATATGACGCCGATAAGGAAACCCTTGCCCGTGATTATCTGAGATGCGCCGAACGAGGAGAAGCCACATTTTCACAGGCGTTTATAGGCTCTCCCTTTGAAGATGACGGAATGGGCTGCTTTGCGCCTGTTATTGTTGACGCAGCACAGCGGTATATATCCTCCCAGGGCGGCGGAAAAAATGTCAAAACCCTTAACGCAGACAATTTTGAAGATGTTCTGCTGCGTGTTGCCAGCGATTATCCTGTGCTTGTATGGATAAACCGCAATCTTGAGCTGCGGAAGGAAGAATACTGCTTTACCGTTTACAGCGGAGGAAGTGTATCCATGCCGGCAGTGACAACAGCACCTGCGGGAGGTTTTGCAGGAACATCTGCTGCATCAGACACCACCTCTGAAACAACCACTGCAACAGTCAACTTAGGCACATCAAAGCAGGACGTTTACTGGATACCCAATGCCACCTGCGTAGTGCTTACAGGATATGATATGGATAACGGCACCGTAACTGTAATCGATCCGCTTCAGGGCGAAGTGACATATGAGATTGGAATGTTCAAAACCTCCTACAACGCCCTTTATAAACAGGCTGTTATTATCTACTAAAAAGGACTATACCGAATGAAAGAAGTTGAAATATTTACAGACGGCGCCTGCAGCGGAAATCCCGGACCCGGAGGCTGGGGCGCAGTCCTGAGATACGGCACCGCTGAAAAGGAGCTTTCCGGCGGTGAAAGCTCCACAACAAACAACCGTATGGAGCTGTCAGCCGTGATTGCGGCACTGTCCGCCCTTAAAGAACCCTGCAAAGTAATTCTCACCACCGATAGCAAGTATGTTGTGGACAGCATAACAAAGGGCTGGGTATACGGCTGGAAGAAAAAAGGCTGGATAAAATCCGACAAAAAGCCGGCGCTTAACGTTGACCTGTGGGAACAGCTTTTACCTCTGCTGGAACGCCACAGCGTTGAATTTATCTGGGTTAAGGGTCACGCAGGACATCCGGAAAACGAACGCTGCGACAGACTTGCTGTGGCAGAACGTGACAGACAGGCATAATCCGGGATTCATTCTCATAGGCTTATACAAAAGCCAGGGAAAGGAATGAATGCTATGAAACAGCCTCAGCAGAAAACGGAAAAGCACCATAATCTCATACTGGAGGACAGAAAGAACATAAGTCTTTCCGGAGTTACAGATGTTGACTGCTTTGATGAACGTCTGATAAGACTTTACACGGAACTGGGCGAACTTACCGTAAAGGGCAGGAATCTTCACGTTGACGGAGTGAGCCTTGAAAGCGGTGATATGAAAATAAGCGGTGATATCTGGTCCCTTATTTACGGCGACCGTGATAAAACCGGACCGCTGTCTGCCTTTGGAAAGCTTTTTCGCTGATGATTATCCCGGATACATTTTTAACAGTGCGGGAGGAACTGCTTTTGTTTTTCGGAGCAGTCCTCCTTGGCTGCGGAATGGAGCTTCTGTTCGACGTTTTCCGTGCGGTAAGACTTATTATCCCTCATAAGGCGGCAGCTGCTGCCATTGAAGACATTGTTTTCATTGTTCTGTGGGCAGGCTGCATAATTTGTTTTACAACCGCATTTGCAAAGGGTGATTTCAGAGTATTCTACATAGCAGGAAGCATTTTGGGGTTTGCCTTGTGGAGATTGCTTCTTGGGAATCCTCTTGTAAGGCTTCTGTCACGGATATTGTCAGCGGTACTGCGTTTCCTGAAATGGATAATATCACCCATAAGCAAGCCTTGTATGCGTATGTATGAAAAATGCACACGTAAATTTGTAAAAAACGCCAAAATTCAGAAAAAGAATAAGAATATTTGGTCAGTCCTCTTGATTGCACCGCAGAAAATGTTGTATAATATCTTTAATAAAGAAGGAGAAAGGGGCAGGAAAAAGCGTGGCACAGAGAAAAAAGACAAATAAACGAAGGACTGCTGCTCAGAAAAGGGCGGCACGAAAGGCAGTATCAAAGCCTAAGTTTATTTTCCGTATACTTCAGAGAACTGCCGCAGCTGCCGCAATAGTTGGCTGTACTGTTCTTATCATAAGCGTTCAGTCCAGTATTGCTGAGAAAAAAACTGAGCTTCGTGAGCTGGAGGCTCAGATAACTGAGCTTGAAGCGGAAAACGAAGACCTTTCCCGTATTCTGGACAGCGGAGATACCGACAGATATATGGAGAAGCTGGCGAGAGAGGATTATGGATATGCTTATCCGGACGAATTCCGGTTTTATGATACCTCACGGAACTAAATTAACAGAAGGGATTATTGGAGCAAATGCAGGTAGAGAACGGAAAGATTTACGATGGTACAGTAAAGAGTATTGCAAAATACGGAATTTTTGTGGATATTAAAAATCCTGAAAATCAGAAGGTTATGGGAATGGTTCACATTTCCGAGATTTCCAGAAGCTATGTAAACGAGATACGTGACTTTGTAACAGAAGGACAGTCGGTAAAGGTAAAGGTCATTTCAATAGGCGACAACGGCAAAATAAGCCTTTCCATGAAGCAGGCAGAGCCGGCACCGCCAAAGGCAGCGAAAGCTGCACCGCCCAGGCGTGAGCGTGAAGCAGAGGCTCAGCGTCCCAACGTGTGGGAGCCTAAAAAGAAGGCACCTCAGAACGAGATGTCATTTGAAGATATGCTCAGCCGTTTCAAGCAGAACAGCGAGGAACGTATGTGCGATATCAAACGCAATACCGAGAGAAAAAATCATTCAAGACGCAAGTAATACATATCCTGCCCTGGTGTAAAAAACGCCGGGGCAGATTTTTTTGATTTTTTTCGGAAAAACCCTTGACAAGTGTGTATATAGGTGATATACTGTATATATCAGATATACACAGTATATCACCCGGAAAGGAGATGCGTAATGAACATAACCATCAGCTATACAAGTGAAAAGCCGATGTATGAGCAGATAGAAGAGGGAATACGAAAGGCGATATATGAGGGCGAATTCAAAAACGGCGATATGCTTCCCAGTGTAAGGCAGCTGGCAAAGGATCTGAACGTAAGCGCCATTACAACGAAGCGGGCATATATTGACCTTGAGCATGAGGGATTTGTTTATACGGTATCGGGAAAGGGTACCTTTGTAAGGCTTGACAGGCTTTCCGAGCTTCAGGACAGCAGGCTTCTTGAAACTCTTGAAAAGCTGCGAAGCTGCGCAGAAGAGTGCAGAAAAGCAGGCGCAGACAAGGAAAAAATCATAGAGATCATAAATGAAATTTATAATGACAACAGAAAGGAACTGTGGAAATGATGAACAGCAGATATGCACTGGAAGTGGAGAATGTATCCAAGAATTATGAGGGATTTACACTTGATAAGGTATCATTCAGTATTGAAAAGGGCATGGTAATGGGTCTTGTGGGTGAAAACGGCGCAGGCAAAACTACCCTTATCAAGCTTATACTGAATGCCATGGACAGAAATGAGGGAAGTATCCATATATTCGGCATGGATAATATCAAAGAGGAAGTTGAAGCCAAGGAAAGAATAGGCTATGTTTCCGATGAGGATTTTCTTCTGGTAAACTCAAACATAAAGAAGTATGCAAAGGCATTTGCCCATGTATATAAGAACTGGGATCAGGAGCTTTTCGAGAAATACGCCAGAATGTGGAAGCTTCCTGCGAAAAAGAAGTTTGCTGAATATTCAAAGGGCATGAAAACAAAGGCAATGCTTGCCCTTGCACTGGCGCATCACCCGGATATGCTGATACTGGACGAGCCTACAGCAGGACTTGACCCGGTGGCAAGAATAGAGGTTCTGGATATTCTCCGTGAAATAGTGGAGGAAGGCGAACGTGCAGTTCTGTTTTCAACCCATATCACAGGAGATCTTGACAAGATAGCCGACAGCGTTACACTGCTTATTGACGGCAAGGTTACAGAAAGCATGGCTATTGACAAGATAGAGGATAAGTACGCTGTTATAAGCGGAAATCTTGCAAGCCTTGATTCGTCGAATACAAAACTCTGCACAGGAGTCCGCAGAGGTACACAGAATTTCGAAGCACTGGTGAAGAGAGAATACCTTGGCAGATTTGAAAATGTTTCCGTCCGTACACCGAATATCGAGAATCTGCTTACATTCAGCATCTGGGGTCACCGTGATGAGATAGTGGAGCTTGGAGGAGAGGATAACAATGGCTAAGGTTAAAGAGCAGGTTAAATATAACCCGAAATGGTCTGATGTAAGGCGTGTAAACGCCGCAAGAAAGGCAGTAACAGGACAGTCAAATACAGTTATGACAATAGTATTTTTTATCTTTTCGCTGATTCTGATGGGAGTGGTTTTTGTAAGCATTATTTTTGATCCGGAGGAATTATTTGAGGACGGCTTTCAGTCTGTTTCGTCGATGACATTCAGCGGAACATTTATGTCATTTTTTATTTTCGCCCTTAATTCCAGTCTGCCCTTTCTGAAAGTGATGAAAAATGCGGAAACAAAGCAGAAGGCAATGCTTGGAGGCTGCGTAAGTATTTTTGAAACATTTCTGCATATGCCTGTGAAGAAGATTTCTCTTTTCAGACAGACTTTCAGATATTTCTGCATATTTGTATTCTTTGGAATTGCGCCGGGAATTACCATGAATGTATGCGTTATGCTGAAACCTGAGCTTCATTATGCAGGAGGAATGGCAAGCGTTTCCACAATAGTGGCAGCACTGTTCATTGTGGGAATGTACTGTGCAAATTTCGGCATTTTCGGAGTGAAAAATGAAGCTGTGCAGAAGGCATTCGGAGTGATCTTTGCAGCTTTCTATATATTCTGGATCGGCTGTATGCTGGGACTTTTCGATGAATTTATCCTGTCAGAGCCTTTCTGCGCCATTGCAGGACTGCCCTGTATAATACTTGCAGTGCTTTGCATAGCAGCGGTTTTTGCAGTTGAAAAGCTTTACGTGGAAAAGCGTGAAAAGAACGCTTCCTGGCAATTTTAAGGAGGACGCAATGAATAAAAGTACAGTTAGATCTATGCTTTACAGCATAAAGCTTATGGGTCTGGGCAGTATGTTTCCCTGCATAATACTGTTCTGCACTGCCATAAATGGGGTGAATGCCTTTACAGGCTATAATCTGCATATTTTTGGAGGAGAAGAAGATACTCTCTGGAATATATCCGGCGTGGCATTTGTAGTGGCGCTGCTGGTTTCTGCCGTATCTGTTTCAAGCAGCTTCGGAAATTATTACAAGCTTCTTGTGGCAATGCCTGTAAAGCTTGACAAAATGCCTTCTGCCATGATGCTGATGTGCGACTTTGTGATAGCTTCTGTGGCAGTAATTGACGCTGTGATGATGCTTATTGCAGGCTACGGCAGGGAAATTCTGCTGAAAATGTCTGCAATGTTCATTATATATGTTTTTATATCAATAGTGTTTTATATAACCACAAGAACAGGATTCAAGTCCTATGGTATTACAGGCAAGGTGGTAAGCGTTATCCTGTACTTTGCCGCCTATGGCGTATGCACAGGAGCATATATGGCGGCTGCGATTCTCATATATGAAGACGTTCCGGAAATTTTCGGAAACACTGCCCTTATCCTAGGAATATTCATTGCATCTGCGGCAATTGGTCTGCTTGCAAGAGTGCTGACCTATATTGGCGTGAGAAACTGCGTCCGCCAGAGGAAAATATACAGGGTAAAAAGCAAAACGCCCCCAGCGGAAAGCTACGTGTAAAGGAAGGAAAAAGTATTGGCAAAATTCTACTCACTATTCAGCGGCAGCAAGGGCAATGCTTCCATAGTGCGTTCGGGAAAGCAGTCCTTGCTGATAGATGCAGGAATGTCCTGCAAACAGGTGATTTCCGCAATGTTAGCCCATGATATTCCCGAATGCTCTGTTTCGGGAATACTCATAACCCACACCCACAGCGACCATATAAAAGGTCTGCGGGTGCTTTGCAAAAGACTGGGAACAAGGGTCTATGCCACCGAGGGAACAATGACAGAGCTTCTCCGGGCAGGTCATATTACAGATGAATATTTCGGCGGTATTTTTGAGGAAAAATCCCTTGATATAGGCGGTTTTTCCGTAAGAGCATTTCCCACAGAGCATGATTCCGAAGGCAGCTGCGGATACCGGATAGAAACTCCGGAGGAACGTGTGTGTTCTGTCTGCACTGACCTGGGTCACGTGACAGATGAAGTACATAAGGGAGTAAAGGGAAGCGACCTTGTTCTGCTGGAATCAAATTACGACCCTGTTATGCTTAAAAACGGCTCCTACCCATTGTGTCTGAAAGCGAGAATTGCAGGCAGAGAGGGACATTTATCCAATGTAAACTGCGGAGAGGAAGCTGTACGGCTGATAGATGAAGGAACCACCAGACTGATACTGGGGCATCTCAGCGAGGAAAACAACACGCCCTTTCTTGCCCGGAAAACCGTGACAGAATATCTTGACAGGGATCATAAACAGGGCGTTGACTATCTTCTTTATGTGGCAGACAGAACAGGACTTGAAAAGGCGGTGATTTTTTAATGCAGACAATACAGATACTTGCCTACGGCAGACTTAAGGAAAAATATCTGAGAGATGCGGCGGCGGAATATGAGAAAAGACTTTCAAGATTCTGTAATTTCAGCTGCACGGAGCTTGAACCTGTGCAGCTTTCAGAAAAGGCGTCCGAAAAGGAAATAGCCGCCGCCCTTGAAAAAGAAGGACAGCAGCTTATAAAACGCATGAAAGGCTACTGTATAGCCATGTGCATTGAAGGAAAGCTTATGGACAGTACAGCGCTTTCAGAAAAACTTTCCTCTGCCGGCATAATAGGCGACAGTACAGTGACATTTGTAATAGGCAGTTCCTACGGACTTTCTGATGAAGTAAAACGCAGAGCAGACCTCAGACTTTCCATGTCGCCCATGACCTTTCCTCATCAGCTGGCAAGGGTAATGCTTTACGAGCAGATTTACAGAAGTTACCAGATACAAAGCGGCGGCAGGTATCATAAATAATTAATGCGGTATTACCTTAAATCCATTATTTCCCACGGCTCACTCGCATATTCTGACAAGCTATGCACATACTATTTCCACAAACCGAAAATTACGGAGGTAGTAGAAATGAAAGCTACAGGAATCGTAAGACGAATCGACGATTTAGGTCGTGTTGTAATTCCTAAGGAAATACGCAGAACAATGCGTATCCGTGAGGGCGATCCTCTTGAAATTTATACCAGCAATGACGGAGAAGTTATCTTTAAGAAGTACTCACCTATCGGAGAGATCAGCGAAAATGCGGCACAGGTGGCAGATATTATGCACAGGCTGTCCGGCTGTCCGGTGGCAGTATTTGACAGGGATCATGTTGTTTCCATTTCCGGAGCAGCCAAAAAGGAATGGAACGCCCGCAGAGTATCACCGGAGCTGGAGGAGCTTATGGAAAACCGCAAACAGTATTTCTGCGAAGGCTCTGAATGTTCCTTCATACCGGCGGAAGGCGTGGACAAGGGCGCTGTCGCCTGCCTGCCGATTATTTCCGCAGGTGATGTTACAGGAGCAGTGGCATTCCTTGACAACGGAACCTCTTCCGGACTGAACGAAAGCCAGAAAACCCTCATCCAGGCGGCTTCTCAGTTTCTTGGCAAACAGATAGAGCTGTAAAAAAAGGTGCAGTACCATAACGGTGCTGCACCTTTAGTTCTTTATTTAGCCGCTGTTACGAAAATATCATAAATGCAGCGAATAGCCTGTTCAAAGTCCTCTTCGTTTACGCCTACGATAACATTAAGCTCGCTGGAACCCTGGTCGATCATCTTGACGTTTATTCTTGCATGAGCAAGAGCTGCGAAGATTCTTGCGGCAACGCCTCTTGTTCTGCACATTCCACGTCCAACCACAGCCACAAGTGCAATGCCCTCTTCAACGTAAATATCATCGGGCTTAACCCTCTTGCGGATCTGTGTTACGATCTCGTCCTGCTTGCCCTCAATATGGGCGCTGTCAATGATTACCGTCATGGAGTCAATGCTTGAAGGCATATGCTCAATACAGATGCCGTTTTCAGCAAGAACGTCCAGCACGTCACGGCAGAAGCCTATCTGGCTGTTCATTCTGTCCTTGTGAAGGTTTATAGCAGAGAAATTCTTCTTGCCTGCAATACCTGTAATGGTATATGCGCTTACCTCTTCATCATGGCTCTCGGGTACGATCATTGTTCCCGGAGCAGCAGGGTCGTTTGTATTCTTGATGTTTATGGGAATACCTGCGGAACGTACCGGGAAAATAGCCTCCTCATGGAGTACAGATGCACCCATATATGAAAGCTCTCTCAGCTCTGTGTAGGTAATAGTTCTGATAGGCTCCGGATCCTTTACTATTCTCGGGTCAGCAACCAGGAAGCCGGAAACGTCTGTCCAGTTCTCGTAAAGAGAAGCTCTTACCGCACCTGTCACGATAGAACCTGTAACATCAGAGCCGCCTCTTGAGAATGTGCGGACATAGCCGTCAGCACCGCAGCCATAGAAGCCGGGAATAACTGCGTATTCCTTGTCTGCAAGAGCGTTTCTCAGAGCCTGTGCTGTCTTTTCCTGGTCAAGGCTTCCGTCAGCGCTGAAGAAAATAACATCAGCGGCGTCCACAAAGGGAAATCCCAGATATGCCGCCAGAACCTTACCGTTCAGATATTCGCCTCTGCTTGCAGCGTAGTTGCTGCCAAAACGCTTTTTGAAATTTGCTTCAATTATCTTTATATCCTCGTCAATGGAGAATTCCATTCCCAGTCCGGAAATAATTTCACGGTAACGGCTGTGGATCTCCTCCAGAACCTCACTGAAATCATCGCCATTTTCTGCAAGACCGTAGCACTTGTACAGAAGGTCGGTAACCTTAATATCCTCAGAAAATCTCTTGCCCGGTGCAGATGGAACCACATAGCGGCGATTCTTGTCTGCTCTGATTATATCTGCGGCTTTCTTCATCTGTCCTGCGTCTGCAAGACTGCTTCCGCCGAATTTTACTACCTTAACACCCATTTTCTTCACACAGGAGATACCCGTATCTCCTACTCCTTTCACATTATTGCATACATTATAGTATATTAGATTTTTGCCGAAAAATCAACTGTTATTTCCCACAAATTTCGATAAATTTGGAGTGTTTATTTGTGGAATACGCTTGTATGCGGAGGAAGGACAGCGTTATATGAATATTAAACAATGAGAAAATTTTGTTTTTTTAGGTGACAAAAGGGAATTTTTGTGATATAATATAAGTGAATGTGCACAGCACAAAAATTCCGTCAAGGAGGAAGTACACTATGTGTAAAAAATATTATATAACAACACCTATCTATTATCCCTCGGGAAATCCCCATATCGGACACTGCTATACAACAGTAGCCTGCGATTCAATAGCACGTTACCGCAGAATGCAGGGCAATGAGGTTCTGTTCCTTACAGGCACTGACGAGCATGGTCTGAAAATCGAGCAGAAAGCAGCTGAAAAGGGCGTTACTCCGAAAGAATATGTAGACGAGATAGTAGAAATATTCAAGAAGCTCTGGAAGTATATGAATATCAGCTATGACCGCTATATCCGTACAACAGATGATTATCACATTGAAACAGTACAGAAGATATTCAAGGAGCTGTACGACAAGGGCTATATATACAAGGGTGAATACAAGGGCAAGTACTGCACACCCTGCGAAAGCTTCTGGACAGATTCACAGCTTGTGGACGGCAAATGTCCCGAATGCGGCAGAGATGTTGTTGAGGCAAAGGAAGAGGCATACTTCTTCAAAATGTCACCCTTTGCAGACCGTATCGAAAAGCTGCTGACTGAAACAGACTATCTCCAGCCGAAGACAAGAGCAACTGAACTTGTAAACAACTTTATCAAGCCGGGTCTGGAGGATCTGTGCGTATCCAGAACCTCATTCACATGGGGCATTCCGGTAACATTTGACGAAAAGCACGTTGTATACGTATGGATAGACGCTCTCTCCAACTATATCTCCGCACTTGGCTTCTACAATGACGCATACAATGACTATGAAAACTACTGGCCTGCTGATGTTCACATGGTTGCAAAGGATATCATGCGTTTCCATGCAATTATCTGGCCTGCAATGCTTATGGCTCTGGATCAGCCTTTGCCGAAGCACCTTGCTGTACACGGCTGGATAACCTTCAACGGTCAGAAAATGTCCAAATCCCTGGGAAATGTAGTTGACCCGCTGGTTCTTGGGGAACGTTACGGCGCAGACGCTATCCGTTATCACATTTTAAGAGAAATGGCACTTGGTGCAGACAGCTCATTCTCCAATGAAATAATGATCAACCGCATAAATTCCGACCTGGCAAACGGTCTTGGAAACCTTGTTTCACGTACAGTTGCAATGGTAGACAAGTATTTCGGCGGAAAACTGCCCTCTGAACGTCAGACAGGCGAATTTGACGATGAACTCATTGCGGCGGCAACAGGTCTGAGAGCTGCTGTAGACGGATTCATTGACCAGACGCAGCTGAATCTTGCACTGGCTGAAATATTCAAGGTAGTTTCCCGTGCAAACAAGTATATTGACGAAACTGCACCCTGGGTACTTGCCAAAGACGAGGCAAACAAGGTGCGTCTTGCAACAGTTCTCTACAATCTCCTTGATACAATCAGAATCGTTTCCACACTGCTTTCTGCCTTCATGCCCACAACAATGCCTGTTGTATGGGAGCAGATAGGTGCACTGGAAAATGAAAGAACCTATGAAAATGCAGGAAAATTCGGTGTTCTCCGCAGTGATGTCCAGGTAAAGAAGGGAGATATCATCTTCCCGAGAATCGACGTTGAAAAGGAAATTGAGGAGCTGAATGCAATCATCAAAAATAATCTTCCCAAGGAACCGGAAGAAGAAAAGATCGAGGTTCAGCCTGTGGCAGAAGAGATTGAATTTGATGATTTTATGAAGATTGACCTGAGAGTTGCAAAGGTACTGGAATGCGAAAAGGTGAAGAAGTCAAAGAAGCTTCTGTGCCTTCAGCTTGATGACGGAATGGGCGGCAGACAGGTGGTTTCAGGCATTGCCCAGTGGTACAAGCCGGAGGATCTCATCGGCAAGAAGGTAATGATCGTTGCAAATCTGAAGCCTGTGAAGCTTTGCGGCGTAGAGAGCAACGGCATGATATGTGCGGCAGACGCAGCAGACGGCAGCGCAAAGGTAGTATTTCCGGATCAGAGCCTGCCCTGCGGTGCAAAGGTGAGATAAAAACGGGAGCTGCCGGCGTAAGTCAGTAAATTATAAAAAAAGTTTATACAGAATAATCTTTTATTTTTGCAATACATCTTGACAATATTAAGAAAAAAGTGTACAATAAAAGAGCTGTATAAAATTACAAGATATGAAATTTGTACTGTGAATTGTTCGCAGGCAGTTGTTTTCATGAAGTGCAGTATGTGAAGCTGACTTGATTCATAGATTTTTGCCTGAATGGGCTTTTGGCAGAGCTGCCATAAATTTTCATAATCGTCTTCTGAAAGACGGGAAGTGAGGAACATACAGATAAAGACTGCCTTTTCCTTGATGCCATAAGGGAAGGTTTTACATCAATGAATAAGAATAGCGGCACATACCGCCCTGATGCTTGTACGATGATATACTAAGCAGAATAATAAGGAGGTTGTGCACACAAATGATTGAAATTTGGATAGCGGTTGTTATCGGTGCGGCTGCTTTGATAGCGGGCTTTGCTGCGGGAGCTTTGATAATAAAGCAGAGTTCCTATAAAAAAGGCGTTGAAGCAGGCATTGAGCAGCGCAAACAGCAGGCAGAAGCAGCTATCGGTTCAGCGGAAAAGGAAGCAGGAAGAATCCTCGCTGATGCAAAAAAAGATGCAGAAAACAAAAAGAAAAGCGCAATGGTGGAAGCTAAGGACGAGATCTATAAGCTCCGCACAGAAGCTGAAAAGGAAATTAAGGAACGCAGAAGCGAGATAGGCAGACAGGAAAGACGCATTCAGCAGAAGGAAGAAACTCTGGACAAGAAGACGGATAACCTTGAACGCAAGGAAGAAAATCTCCAGAGAAAGCTGAAGGCTGCCGATGAAAAGCTTGCTGAAGCTGAAACTCTCAAAAATGACCAGATGAACGTTCTGGAGCGTATTTCTGAGTTTACCCGTGACCAGGCAAAGGAATACATTCTGAATACACTGGAAAATGAGCTTGTTCATGAGAAAGCCATGAAGATTACCGCCTATGAACAGAATCTCAAGGACGAATGCGAGGAAAAGGCGAGAAATTACATTTCACTGGCTATAGCAAAATGTGCTGCGGATCAGGTTTCCGAAACAGCCGTTTCAGTAGTTGCTCTTCCCAATGATGAGATGAAGGGCAGAATTATCGGCCGTGAAGGAAGAAATATCCGTACTCTTGAAACCCTTACAGGAGTTGATCTTATAATTGACGATACTCCCGAAGCTATCACACTTTCATGTTTCGACCATGTCCGCCGTGAAATAGCACGAATTGCACTGGAAAAGCTTATCGCCGACGGCAGAATTCACCCGACAAAGATCGAGGAAATGGTTGAAAAGGCAAAGCGTGAGGTTGAACACCGTATCCGCCAGGAGGGCGAACGTGCCGTTCTGGAAACAAATGTTCACGGTATCAACAATGAGCTGGTAAAGCTGCTGGGACGTCTGTATTACCGTACAAGCTACCGCCAGAATGTGCTTAATCACTCTATTGAAGTGGCAAAGCTTTCCGGCATACTTGCCTCCGAGCTTGGAGTTGACGCAAATCTTGCACGCCGTGCAGGTCTTCTCCATGATATCGGCAAGGCTCTTACAGCTGAGATCGAAGGTTCTCACGTACAGATCGGTGTGGACGTATGCAAACGCTACAACGAAAGCCCTGAGGTTATCCATGCAGTTGAAGCTCACCACAATGACGTTGAACCTAAGACGGCTATAGCCTGCATAGTACAGGCGGCTGACGCAATTTCTGCTGCAAGACCTGCTGCAAGAAGCGAAAACTACGAAAATTACATTAAGCGTCTTCAGAAGCTTGAAAGCATATGCTCAGCATATGAGGGCGTTGAAAAGTGTTATGCACTGCAGGCAGGACGTGAGATACGTATTATGGTTGTACCGGAAGCTATCAATGATGAGAAGATGGTTCTGGTTGCACGTCAGATCGCAAAGCAGATCGAAACAGAAATGGACTATCCGGGTCAGATAAAGATCAATCTTATCCGTGAAAGCCGTGTGGTTGATTACGCAAAATAATGGCAATGTACAGCCGCCGCAGATTTTGTGCGGCGGCTGTTTTTAATGCTGTGAAATTTATATATAAGGAGAAGTATTTATGCAGAATATTACATTTTGTCCCGTTTGCGGAGCTTCAGTTGAAGGTGGTATGCCCATCTGTCCTGCCTGCGGTATGCCTTTGAACGGCAATTCCCAGTCAGCTTCAGCACAGCCCCAGTTTGAACAGCCGAATTTCAGTCAGAATGAGCCTTTCGGTCAGAACCAGACTTTTAGTCAGAATGAGCCTTTCGGTCAGAACCAGTCCTTCAATCAGAATGAGCCTTTCGGTCAGAATCAGTCCTTCGGTCAGAATGAGCCTTTCGGTCAGAATCAGTCCTTCAATCAGAATGAGCCTTTCGGTCAGAATCAGTCCTTCGGTCAGAATCCGTCTGATTTCGGACAGCAAAACTCCGGCAGCTGGAATCAGCCTCAGTATCAGCAGCCCTCTGCTCCGCAGTGGAACGGCTATGGAGCATACACCTCAAATTCGGGAAACGGTCTTGCAATTGCAGGCATGGTGATTGGAATTGTATCCATTCTCCTGTTCTGCCTTACATGGATAGACGCTCTTATTGCAGTTACAGGACTTATTCTTTCATGCGTGGGATTAAGGAGCGTTAAATACAAAGGCTGTGCCATTGCAGGTCTTGTTTGTTCTGTTGTGGGAGTAATAGCGTCAGGCTTTTACTTTATATATATTTTATCTATTATGTAATGCAGATTTTCGTCATTCTGATGTAATGTTTTGTCTGATTATTGGTTAAATTGCAGAAAATAAAAATAATTCTTGATTTCGTCTTTTCAAAAATTGT
>JBJERG010000193.1:0-23471 GCA_051882155.1 Ruminococcus sp. | reverse complement strand
TGCAGATCTCTTCGCCGGGCTTTGCCCAGTATTCGCCGGCTATCCATGAATAACCATCCGGCATTGGAGTAGTACTAGTAGTTGTAGATGTTGTTGTATTAGAGGATGATGTTGTTGTGGATGTTGTTGTAGATGTTGTAGTTGTAGTTGTATCAGAAGGAGTTGTTTCACTGCCCTGAACACCGCTGTTTACTTCGATCTTCAGCCAGTTAGCCTTGTCATTTCTGTTGTAGCCAAGAACTACACCCATTGCACCATAATTAACTTCAATATTTGAAGGATCATATGCCTTATAGTTTGTTGCACCGATCTGGTTCAGTGCGGAATCATTAAAGGCAATGTAATATGTACCTGAAGGAGTGTTCTTATCAACAGTTACATCAAATGATGTGTAAGGAAATTCATCAGAGGTTGCACCGCAGAATGCCGTGAGAATTGTACTGCCTGGAACCTGAGATGCGTCGATGTTATTCGGACCGGGAATAGGAGTACCTGCCGGAAGAGTATCATCATAGAAGAAAAGGTCCTGTGTACAGATCTCTGTAGCACCTGTAGTCTTTTCGGTATACGGGAAGGACAGAGTTGCTGTACCATCTGCATTCTTTTCAACAGTACATTTAACTTCTGTACCGTTAGCAAGGTTAAAGTAGCAGCTGCCGTTGCCGTCAGAATAAATCACGTTACCGTCGATTGCATCCTGGAGATATTCCTGTGTTACCTGATCACATCCAGGGCTGTCAATAATACCAGTTCTCTTATTAGGCTTTGAAAGACAGTGTATTGGGAAAGATGTCTTAAGAACTGTACCATCAGATGAAGTAACTTCATAGTCGCCAAGTTTCTCAGCCTTGTTCATAAGGTTTGTGAATCTGATGTAATTGTATACATTGTTGCCGTTTTCATCTACAGGTTCCCATGCCATGTTTACTGAACCAACAGTAGCATCACTCGGGAAGTTCTCCGAAATGATGTAGCCGGCTGCAGAGAATGTATATGAACCGCTTGCAAGATCAGCTTCTGTAATTGTTACAGTATCAGATCTTACGTCTTTTGCTTCATTTGTGCGGAGCACAAACTGAAATTCCGGAACGTCAGCAGCTGATGCACTGAGTGACGCAGTCGGAACTGCAGAAATCGCCATTACCGCAGCAAGAAACAAAGATCCAATCTTCTTTGTTCTCTTCTTCATATGTAAATTTTCCTTTCTTTGCAGTTTCCTGCAATTGCATTGAACTGTTATATCACAGCAAATAAGCTGTCATATATAAAGTTTGTGAGCATTAGCCCTGTAAAGGCAGTGATGTAACCTTATTAACCATGTACTTCAGGAGAGCCATGGAGTCACTGGAATCGATCTTTCCGTCAAACACACAATCTGCATTTGCTGTCTGCTGGTCATTGAACTTGATGATGCCTGCATTGAACTTATTGAGGTAAACAACGTCTACCATGGAAACAGTTTCATCAAGGTTCAGGTCACCATAAAGAACACTGCCAACAGGAGTTTTTGTTGTTGTTGAAGATCCAGGCTGATCGCTGCCTGTTGTAGCAGTTGTTGTTGTTGTTGTCGGCTGAGTCTTGGATGTTGTTGTTGTTGAAGATCCAGGCTGATCGTTTCCTGTTGTAACAGTTGTTGTTGTGGTGGTGGTGGATTCAATAGGAGTTGTTGTTGTAGTTGTTGTGGATGTTGTGGATGTTGTAGACTCTGTCTTGCCGGCTACAACTACTGCACCATTTGCTACAGATGTGCCGTATTCAACAGCAGTGCCGTTGTCAACATAGCCAACATAAATTGTATTGTTTGTACCGCTGATATCTTCACGAGGGATCGGTATGATCTCGATAGGATATTCACCTGCAGTTGCACCTGCAGCTACAGTACCAGAAATAGTTGCAAATACGCCGTCCTTGGAGATCCAGTAGCCCTTATCGCTAAGACCTGTGCACCATGTCAGTGTGATGGTGCCTGCTGTGCTGTGATCTTCAAAGAATGCCGGGCATTCGCCGCTGATGTCAGATTCAGCAGAATCTGCTCCTGTATTTGTGATTTCGCCAGCCTCTACACCTGTAATGCTCAGAGCAGATGCATCGTACTTGATTGCGAATTCACAACCCTTAATGGCAGTTGACGGAACGCCGCTCAGTGAAATGTCGATGGTGAAAGCAGCTCCTGCCTCTGCCTCAGCCTTTGAAGCTGAAATTTTTACTGTTTCGCCTGCAGCGAATACGCTGCTTGCAGCAGCAGTTGTTGCCATGATAAAAGCCAGGGCACTTGCAATTATTCTTCTTGTTTTCATTTTACTATTCCTCCTTAAGATTATGACGGTGATTTTCTTCACCATTCATATGAAGCAGATTCTTTTGTGATTGCCGATTTTCCGGCATTCCCAGGTATTATAATTATAGTGTATTTTTATAAATATGTCAATAGCAGTTAAGGCTTTTTGTCTATTTTCTTTAACGCCTGCACCTGATTGACATATGTGCAGCAGCACATCTTTTACACTTTCCGGGAATGTCCTTTTAATCTAATCTGCAATCGTTTGTCAATTGCAACACCGGCTTAAGTAAGCACTCAAATATTTCCCCTACATTTTACGTGCATTTTTTCTTTTCCACGCAACAATCTGACCTTCCAAAAAAAATTTCCAACATCACCCTTTCTGTGCTTCCAAAGTGTATTGCTGTTTGCAACATACAGCGTCACTTTGCAAATACGTCGTCAACACACACGCATACAACGCTTACTATGATTATACATTAATTGGAACGAAAAGTAAAGAGCATTACTGCATTTTTAGCGAAAACTAATAAAAAAAAATATGTGCATTGTAAGTTTTGCACAACGCGCTTTGTTCTCCTTAATAAAAAAAGCAGCTGCACCTTAATGCAGCCGCTTAATTTTACGCTTTTCGTTGTTTAGTCCCTATGCCTTACTTAACAAGCTGGATAATTGCCATCTCAGCTGCGTCACCACGGCGAGGACCGGTCTTGATAATCTTTGTGTAACCGCCGTTACGCTCAGCATAGCTCGGTGCGATTTCATCGAACAGCTTCTTTGCAACGTCTTCCTTGGTTACATATGCCAGAACCTGACGCTTAGCGTGCAGATCATTCTTCTTGGCAATTGTGATCATCTTCTCTGCCATGGCACGTACTTCCTTAGCACGTGTTACAGTGGTCTCGATCTGACCGTTTTCCAGCAGATATGTTACCATACCACGCAGCATTGCCTTTCTATGATCAGTGGTTCTGCCCAGTTTTCTGGTTCCCGGCATCGTTATTCACTCCTTTTTATCGTTAGGACTTACCCTAAGGGGCTTCCTGTTCTTTTTTGGTTTGTTTTCTCAGTCTTCCTCTGACGATAGGTCAAAACCCAGTGACTGGAGTTTCTCTCTGACCTCGTCGAAGGACTTTTTACCAAGATTACGTACCTTCATCATTTCTTCTTCTGACTTGTTGATCAAGTCATCCACGGTGTTGATTCCGGCACGCTTTAAGCAGTTAAAGGATCGCACTGATAAGTCAAGTTCCTCAATGGTCATCTCAAGGATCTTTTCCTTGCCCTTTTCATCCTGATCAACCAATACCTCTGCAATGCTTACTTCATCGCAAAGATCAATGAACAGCTTCAGATGCTCGTTGAGGAGATTGGCTGCCTGTGATAATGCTTCCTTAGCGGAGATCGTACCGTCGGTCCATACCTCCATTATCAGCTTATCGTAATCGGTAACCTGACCAAGTCTTGTATCCTCGACCTGGTAATTTACCTTTAAAACAGGAGTATAAATACTGTCAACTGCGATCACATCTATAGATGAATTCATCATCTGCTTATTGCGTTCCGAAGAAACATAACCTCTGCCACGGTCAATTACAATCTCCATATAAAGCTTTGCGTCCTTATTAAGAGTTGCAATGTGCATTCCAGGATCAAGAATATTTACTTCGGAATCTGTCTTGATATCTCCTGCTGTTACCTCGCATTCACCCTCTGCTTCGATACATACGGTCTTCGGGCCTTCTCCGTACAGCTTTGCTGTAAGACCCTTGAGGCTCAGGATTATCTCTGTTACGTCTTCCTTGACTCCTGGAATCGTGGTCAGTTCATGATGTACGCCGTCAATCTTTACAGATGTAACAGCGACACCGGGCAGTGAGGAGAGCAGCACACGTCTGAGGCTGTTGCCAAGGGTGATACCATAGCCTCGCTCCAGCGGCGCTAAAACGAATTTACCATACTTGCCGTCGCTGCGCAGCTCGACTGTATCCAGCTCCGGCTTTTTAATTTTTTCCAGCATAAAAGCACCCTCCTATTGCGCAATCGCTTAAGTCCTTGTTTCTTTAACTGTTTAAAGTAATCCTTTAAATTACTTAGAATACAGCTCGACGATCAGATGTGCTGCTACTTCGTAGTCAAGATCTTCCGGATTAGGAAGACGTACTACCTTTGCAGAATATGCTTCCTTGTTAGCTTCCAGCCACAGCGGTACTGTGCGGTCTGCTGTCTGCTCTACAACTTCCTTAAACTTTGCGCTGGACTTGCTGCCCTCGTGCAGTTCGATTACATCGCCTTCCTTAACTCTGTAGGAGGGAATGTCAATGCGGACACCGTTTACAGTGAAGTGCTTATGTGTTACAAGCTGTCTTGCTTCACGGCGTGTCAGTGCAAGACCCATACGGAATACTACACTGTCAAGTCTTGTTTCCAGACAGGTGATCAAATTGTCACCAGCCTTGCCTGCCATCTTGTTTGCAAGCTCAAAGTAGTGATAGAACTGCTTTTCACCTACGCCATAGATGAACTTCAGCTTCTGCTTTTCCTTCAGCTGCATACCGTATTCAGATACCTTCTTACGGCTGTTTGCGTTAGGATTTCTGTTAGACTCCTTGGAGATACCCATTACCATAGGGCTGATTCCCAGGTATCTGCATCTCTTCAGAATAGGTTCTCTGCTTACTGCCATACTCGTTACCTCCTGTGATTAGACACGACGTCTCTTAGGCGGACGGCATCCATTGTGCGGGATCGGGGTTACATCCTTGATCATCTTTACTTCAAGACCAACTGTCTGAAGAGCACGAATTGCTGCTTCACGACCTGCGCCCGGGCCCTTTACATATACTTCTACAGACTTCAGACCATGCTCCATAGCTGCCTTTGCTGCTGTTTCTGCTGCTGTCTGTGCTGCAAACGGAGTGGACTTTTTGGAGCCGCGGAAACCGAGGCCGCCTGCACTTGCCCAGCTGATTGCATTACCCTGTGTATCTGTAATTGTTACAATCGTATTGTTGAATGTGGACTGAATGTGTACAGCACCGTTTTCAATGTTCTTACGCTCTCTGCGTCTTCTGATTGCAACCTTCTTACCTTTCTGCTGTGCCAAAACGGAAACCCTCCCTTACTTCTTCTTGTTAGCGATTGTCTTTGCCGGACCCTTGCGGGTTCTTGCGTTTGTCTTGGTACGCTGTCCTCTTACCGGCAGACCCTTACGATGACGTACGCCTCTGTAGCAACCGATTTCTACCAGTCGCTTGATGTCCAGAGCTACATTTCTTCTAAGGTCACCTTCAACGACGCAGTTCTTGTCGATATAGTCACGCAGCTTTGCTACGTCTTCTTCCGAAAGATCCTTTACTCTTACATCCGGATTTACACCAGTGTCTGCCAGAATCTTTGTTGCTGTGCTCTGACCGATGCCGTAAATATATGTCAGACCGATCTCTACACGCTTGTTCTTCGGAAGGTCAACACCTGCTATTCTTGCCATTTTTTATCGCACCTCCATTTTTAAAGTTCTGCGGATTAACCCTGACGCTGCTTGTGCTTAGGATTTTCGCAGATAATCATTACCTTGCCCTTACGCTTAATTACTTTGCATTTTTCGCAAATAGGCTTTACGGAAGGTCTAACTTTCATTGGATTTTACCTCCTTACAGACTGTCCATTTACCTCGGATGCTCTGCATCCCTTATGCTTATACCTCTTCCGGCGTTACTTGGCTCTCCAGGTGATTCTGCCCTTTGTCAAGTCATAGGGTGACATTTCCACTGTTACCTTGTCGCCCGGCACGATGCGGATATAGTTTAAACGCAGCTTGCCAGATACATGCGCAAGAATGGTATGCTTGTTCTGAAGCTCTACTTTAAACATTGCATTCGGCAGTGCTTCCTGAACGATGCCCTCTACTTCGATCATATCTTCCTTAGACAACTTTGATAACCTCCCATTATGGGTTCTATACTGTGAATTCCTTCAGCAAAACACGAAGCTTTTTGTCCGTGATTTGCGTTAGCGCAATTTTTGTGCCGGTCATCCGAAGATGCTTTGCATTCTTTCGCTTCGGTTTTGCAAGCTTCCGTGTTTTACCGTCAGCTATAAGAGCATAGCCCTTTTCAGCCTCAAGTACCACGAAATACCTGCCCGTATCACGACCGGCCATTGCGTAAACGATCAGACCTTTTTCCGGTTCCATGTGACCTCCTTATACTCTGGTCATTATCACGGGACCGTCCTTGGTTATTGCTATCTGATGCTCAAAGTGTGCCGACAGACTTCCGTTTGCGGTTATCACCGTCCAGCCGTCTTTCAGAACTCTGACACCATCGCCCTTCTGATTGATCATTGGTTCAATGCAGAATGTCATTCCCGGCATAAGTCTTATGCCGTGTCCGGGCCTTCCGTAGTTCGGAACCTCCGGATCCTCGTGCATTTCGTGTCCGATTCCATGTCCGCAGTACTGTCTTACAATACCATAGCCTCTCTCTGTGCAGTATTCCTCAACTGCGTGGCAGACATCACCAAGCCGTGCACCGACCTGTGCTGCCTCAATTGCCTTGTAAAGGCTTGCCTCAGTTACGTCCAGAAGCTCCTGGGCTTCCTGTGAAATATTGCCTACCGGAAAGGTTTTTGCATTGTCGCCAACGAAACCGTCATAGGTAGCGCCCACGTCAACGCTTACGATATCGCCTTCACGAATAATTTTTTTCTTATTCGGGATACCGTGGATAACTTCTTCATTTATTGAAATACACGCACTGGCGGGAAAGCCGCCGTAGCCCAGAAATGTTGGTACCGCTCCGCAGCTTATGATAAAATCATGAATGATTTTATCAAGCTGGAACGTTGTCATACCGGGTTTTATAGACTTGCCTGCCAATTCCAATGCACGGGCGGCAATTCTGCCAGCCTCACGCATTTTCGCCAGATCAGTTTTTGATTTTATTGTAATACTCATTACTTAGCGCCTACTGCAGCCAGTGTCAGCTTGGTAGTGTCAGCCACTTCCTCCTGACCGATTACAGTGTCAAGCTTGCCCTGCTTTGCATAGTATTCCTTCAGCGGTTCTGTCTGCTCGTGATATACGCTCAGACGGTCCAGCACTGTTTCGGGCTTGTCATCCTTACGGATGATCGTTGCAGCGCCGCACTTGTCACATACGCCCTCAACCTTACTGGGCTTGAACATTACGTGATATGTTGCACCGCAGCCTTCGCATACACGACGGCCGGAAACTCTGTCCTTGATTGTTTCATCGGGAACGAAGATTTCCAGTACCTTGTCGATCTGAACGCCCATAGCGTCCAATGCTTCAGCCTGGGGAACTGTTCTCGGGAAACCGTCAAGAATAAAGCCCTTTGCGCAGTCATCCTGTGCGATACGGTCCTTCAGGATTCCGATAACGATCTCATCGGAAACCAGAGCGCCGGCATCCATAGCAGCCTTTGCCTTGATACCGTACTCAGTGCCATTCTTTACAGCCTCACGCAGCATATTGCCGGTTGAAATCTGCGGAATGGACAGCGCTTCAGAAATTACCTCTGCCTGTGTGCCCTTACCGGCACCCGGCGCACCTAAAAGAATCAGGTTCATAAATATGCCTCCTGTGATTATTCGAGGAATCCCTTATGATGACGCATCATCATTTCGGATTCAAGTGTACGGGCTGTTTCCAGTGCTACGCTTACTACGATAAGAACGGTTGTACCGCCCATTGCCAGTGAGCTAAGCGCCGGATCCCACATTGTCATGAATATGGGAAGTATTGCGATGATACCTAAGAAGAATGCACCAACCAGTGTAATCTTATTCAGTACACGCTGGATATAGTCAGATGTGGGCTTGCCGGGACGAATACCCGGGATAGCACCGTTGTTCTGACGGAGGTTGTTTGCGATCTCTACAGGATTGTACTGCATTGATACATAGAAGAAGTTGAATGCAATGATCAGTACAAAGTAGATTGCTGCATATCCGCCGGAATTCATCTTGAAGAAATTAATAAATCCATTGTAGAAATTCTGCCAGAAGCCCTGAGGATCTTCATACAGCGGCTTGAAAAGCTCGATTGTGCTGGGCAGTGACATAAAGCTCATTGCGAAAATGATTGGCATAACGCCGCTCATCATTACCTTTACCGGAATGTTTGTTGTCTGTCCGCCGTACTGCTTTCTGCCTACAACACGCTTCGGATACTGAATCGGAATACGGCGCTCTGCATTGTTCATAAATACAATGAATGTAATTATTGCAACAAACAGAACTAACAGTGCAACTGAAACAAACAGATACGGATTAGCATTTTCAGCAGTAAGAGATGCCATTGTTCCCACCATCTCAGGGAAACGGGCAAGAATGCCGGCAAAAAGGATCATTGAGATACCGTTGCCGATACCCTTGTCATTGATTCTGTTACCCATCCATACTACTATAGATGTACCAGCTACAAAGCTCATTACGATAACAGCGCCAATGAAGAAATTCTCAAAGCTGCTGCTGCCTGCCTTAACAGCACCCATACCATTTTTAAGAGTAAGGTAATATGCAAAGGACATGAACAGTGAAATACCCATAGCTACTGCTGCTGTGATCTTATTCAGCTTCTTCTGTCCTTCTTCGCCCTCCTCACGCATTCTTTCAAGCGGAGGAAGTGCATATGTCAGCAGCTGCATGATGATTGATGCGTTGATGTACGGTGTAATTGAAAGTGAGAACACCGTTGACTGTGACAGCGCACCACCGGTTATAATATTCAGATATTCGAGAAAATTACCGCCTGTTGCGTTGTCTGACATCCAGGAGTTTACCGTATCTGTGTTCAGAAACGGTACAACAAGTGTACAGCCAAAGCGGAAGAGGATAATCATGAATAATGTGTACAAAAGCTTTTTACGGATGTCTTTGATCATCCAGGCATCTTTCAGCGTCTTAAACACATTACATCACCTCTGCTTTTCCGCCAGCCTTTTCAATTTTCTCAACTGCACTCTTTGTAAACTTTGCAGCCTTTACGGTCAGCTTTGTAGTCAGTTCGCCGTCGCCCAGAATCTTAACGCCGTCGCAAACCTTCTTTACAAGACCGGATGCCTTCAGCAGTTCTGCGTCTACCACAGTGTCCTCTGCAAAAATGTTCAGTGCAGAAACATTAACTGTTGCATACTTAGCAGCGAAGATGTTGTTAAAACCTCTCTTCGGAATTCTTCTTGTCATCGGCATCTGACCGCCTTCGAATCCGATTCTTACGCCGCCGCCGCTTCTTGCATTCTGACCCTTGTGGCCCTTGCCTGCGGTCTTGCCGTTACCGGAACCGTGACCTCTGCCGATTCTCTTTACTTCCTTTGTGGAACCTTCTGCCGGAGATAATTCATGAAGTTTCATTCTGTGCACCTCCCTCTTATGCTTCTTCAATCTCAACGAGGTGAGAAATCTTCTTGATCTTACCGAGGGTAGCTGCATTTTCCGGCTGAACGGTGGAATCACCGATCTTCTTCAGTCCCAGAGTGTTTGCAGTAGCAATCTGATCCTGCTTTCTGCCGATAAGGCTCTTTACGAGCGTGATTTTCTTTGCCATTTCTGCGCCCTCCTTAATTCAAAATCTCTTTAACAGACTTGCCTCTCTTTTCAGCAACCTCTGCAGCTGTTGTACAGGATGCCAGTCCATTGATTGTTGCACGTACTACGTTGCAGGGATTGTTGGAACGCAGGGACTTTGTTCTGATGTCCTTGATACCTGCTACTTCGATGACTGCACGTACCGGACCGCCGGCGATAACACCGGTACCGGGAGCTGCCGGCTTCATCAGTACTGCGCCTGCACCAAATTTGCCCACGATCTCGTGAGGAATTGTTGTGCCCTTCAGCGGAACCTTTATCAGGTTCTTCTTTGCGTCTTCGATACCCTTGCGGATAGCGTCCGGTACTTCGCCGGATTTACCCAGACCGAAACCAACAGTACCATTACCGTCGCCTACTACTACCAGTGCAGCGAACTTCATAATACGGCCGCCTTTTACAGTCTTTGATACTCTATTAATGGAAACAACCTTTTCGATCAGTTCCATGCCGTTCGGATCAATTTTTGCCAAAGTAATGCCTCCCTTATTAGAAATTCAGACCGCCCTCACGAGCACCTTCTGCCAGTTCCTTTACTCTTCCGTGATAGATATATCCGCCTCTGTCAAATACGACATCCTTGATATTCTTATCAATTGCACGCTTTGCGATCATCTGACCAACCTTGCGTGCAGCCTCTGCGTTGCCGCCTGCACCCTCGAACTCCTTGTCCATTGTGGATGCTGCTGCCAGTGTTACACCGTTTACGTCGTCAATGATCTGAGCGTAAATGTGCTTTGCGGAACGGAAAACATTCAGACGGGGACACTCAGGAGTACCGGAAATCTTCGCACGAACTCTTGCATGTCTTTTTGCTCTGGCTTTATTGCTGTCTGCTTTTTTAATCATAGCAATGATCTCCTTTCAATTACTTCTTGCCCTTACCGGTCTTACCTTCCTTACGGATAATACGCTCATCCACATAGTGGATACCCTTGCCCTTGTAAGGCTCAGGCTCACGCATCTCACGGATCTCTGCTGCTACCTGACCAACGATCTGCTTGTCAATGCCGCTTACGATGATTGTGTTCGGCTGCGGTACTTCAAGCTTTACATCAGCAGTATCGGAAAATACTACAGGATGCGAATAACCAAGGTTCAGTGTTACATCGCTGCCCTTCTTTGCTGCACGATAACCTACACCCTCAATGATCAGGGTCTTGCTGAAGCCGTTTGATACGCCTTCGATCATGTTAGCAATAAGAGTTCTTGTCAGACCATGAAGTGATCTGTGTTCCTTAACATCAGACGGACGTGTTACTGTTACTACGCCTTCAGCAACCTCGATTGTCATTGCTGAATCAAACTGGCGGGAAAGTTCACCCTTCGGGCCCTTTACTGTAACCAGATTGTTCTCGTTTGTTACTGTAACACCGGCAGGGACACTGATCGGCTTTCTACCTATTCTTGACATAATTCCCTGTCCTCCTTACCAAACGTATGCTAAGATTTCGCCGCCTACATTGAGGGAGCGAGCCTTCTTATCAGTCATAATGCCCTTGGATGTAGAAACGATTGCAATACCCAATCCCTTTCTTACCTTCGGCATATCTGCACAGCTTGCGTAAATACGCAGACCAGGCTTGGAAACTCTGCGCAGACCGGTGATAACCGGTGTTCTGTCTTCACTGTATTTAAGTGTGATTTTGATGATGCCCTGCTTGCCGTCGTCAATCACGTTAAATGCCTTGATGTAACCTTCATCAAGCAGAATCTGTGTGATTGCCTTCTTCACATTTGAAGCAGGAACGTCAACAGTGGCGTGCTTTGCGGAACTCGCATTACGAATTCTTGTCAGAATGTCTGCGATTGTATCAGTAATCTGCATGCCTATGACCTCCTTTTCGTTTTCGTAACTTTTACCAGCTTGCCTTCTTAACACCCGGGATCTTGCCGTCGTGTGCCAGTTCTCTGAAGCATACACGGCAGATGCCATACTTTCTCAGATAAGAGTGGGGTCTTCCACAGATCTTGCATCTTGTGTAAGCTCTTGTAGAGAATTTGGGAGTCTTCTGCTGCTTTAATTTCATTGCCTTCTTTGCCATTTGATTGTTCCTCCCTGATTACTTTGCGAACGGAGCGCCGAGCAGTGTCAGCAGTTCCTTTGCTTCTTCATCGGTATTGGCAGTGGTGATGAAGTTGATATCCATACCTCTTACCTTGTCAATCTTATCATATTCGATCTCCGGGAAGATCAGCTGCTCCTTGATACCTGTAGAGTAGTTGCCTCTGCCGTCGAAGGAGTTTGCATTGATTCCTCTGAAGTCACGAACACGAGGGAAGCTAACATTGAACAGCTTGTATACGAATTCGTACATCTTTTCGCCACGCAGTGTAACCTTAACACCGATGGGCATACCCTCACGGAGCTTAAAGTTAGCTACTGACTTCTTTGCCTTGCAGACTACAGGCTTCTGACCTGTGATTGCTGCCAGATCTGTCATTATTGCGTCGATTACCTTTGCGTTTTCCTTTGCTTCACCGGCACCTACGTTGATAACTACCTTGTCAAGCTTCGGAATCTGCATTACATTCTCATAACCGAACTTCTTCATCATTGCAGGAGCAACGGTGCTGTTGTAATAATCCTTTAACGTAGACATATCGTTTCTCCTTTACTCAAATGATTTGCCGCACTTCTTGCAGACACGCAGCTTCTTGCCGTCTTCTACAACGTGACCAACTCTTGTGGGCTTGTCGCACTTCGGGCAAACCAGCTGTACCTTAGATGCGTAAATAGCACCTTCAGTTTCAACGATTCCGCCAACCTGTCCCATTCTTGTGGGCTTTACGTGCTTGGTGATCTTGTTGAATCCTTCAACGATTACTTTGCCTTCCTTAGGGCTTACTGCTACTACCTTGCCGGTGAGCTGACCCTTGGACTTGTCATTGACATCCTTATACTTGTATACGTCCTTGCCTGTCAGCAGAACAACGGTGTCACCAGTTTTTACGTGAACTTTACTCATTTTACCTGGCACCTCCGATTAAAGTACTTCCGGTGCCAGAGAAAGAATCTTCATGTAATCCTTTTCACGAAGCTCTCTTGCTACCGGTCCGAAGATACGTGTGCCCTTCGGGTTCTTGTCTTCCTTGATAATAACTGCAGCGTTCTCGTCAAAGCGAATGTATGTGCCGTCTTCTCTTCTCAGTCCCTTTACAGAACGTACGATAACAGCCTTTACAACATCGCCCTTCTTTACAACGCCGCCGGGTGTTGCTTTCTTAACAGAAGCTACTACAACATCGCCGATATTTGCATATCTTCTGCGAGTTCCGCCCAGAACTCTTATGCACATCAGTTCCTTTGCGCCGGTGTTGTCTGCAACCTTCAAATAAGTCTGCATCTGAATCACAGCGAGTTCCTCCTTTCAGCTTCGTACCTTGTACGAAACCTCTTCCATTTATCTTCGATAATTACTTCGCCTTTTCGAGAATAGTAACTACTCTCCATCTCTTGTCCTTGGACAGCGGACGAGTTTCCATTACCTCTACACGGTCGCCCTTTCTGCACTCGTTGTTCTCATCGTGTGCCTTAAGACGTACTGTTCTCTTTACGATCTTCTTGTAAAGCGGGTGCTTTACATTGTCAATAATTGCTACAACAACAGTCTTGTCCATCTTGTCGCTAACGACCATGCCGACTCTTGTTTTTCTAAGATTTCTTTCAGCCACTGTAAAGCCCTCCTTTTACTGCTGTGCGGACTGGATTTCCGCTGTGCGGAGTGCAGTCTTTACACGTGCAATATCTTTCTTAACAGCCTTAATGCGAGCTGTATTCTCCAGCTGATTTGCTGCAAGCTGGAAACGAAGTGCGAAGAGCTCTTCCTTCAGGTCACCCAGCTTGGAATTCAGTTCATCAACTGTCATAGCGTTTACTTCAGTTGCCTTCATTACTGCTCGCCTCCTTCTTCAGCCTTTGTGATAAACTTACACTTGATAGGCAGCTTGTGCATTGCAAGACGCATTGCCTCTCTTGCTGTCTCTTCCGGTACGCCTGCAATCTCGAACATTACACGGCCCGGCTTAACTACTGCTACCCAGTACTCCGGAGCACCCTTACCGGAACCCATTCGAGTACCAGCAGGCTTCTTTGTTACCGGCTTGTCCGGGAAAATCTTGATCCATACCTGACCGCCACGCTTGATGTAACGTGTCATTGCGATACGGGCAGCTTCTATCTGGTTTGAGGTGATCCATGCCGGCTCCAGTGCCTGAAGACCAAAATCACCATTGCTTACAAAGTTTCCTCTGTATGCCTTACCTGTCATACGTCCTCTGTGGACACGACGATATTTTACTCTCTTCGGAAGCAGCATTACTGGTTACCTCCTTCTTTTTTAGCGTCACGACGGAAGTTGCCGCCGTTTCTTCTGTCACCATTGCGGTTGTCACGACGTCTTCTGTCGTCCTTGCCGCCACGGTTATTGTCACGGGATTTTCTCTCGATCTTTTCTCTCTGTGCAGCAGCCTTAGCAGCGTCACCCTTGAGAACTTCGCCCTTGTAGATCCATACCTTTACGCCCAGACGGCCGTATGTTGTATGTGCCTCTGCTGTACCGTAGTCAATGTCAGCACGGATTGTCTGCAGCGGGATTGTACCTTCGTGGTATGTTTCAGAACGTGCGATTTCTGCACCGCCCAGACGGCCGGAAACCATTGTCTTGATACCCTTTGCACCCATGCGCATTGCACGTCCGATGGACTGCTTCATTGCACGGCGGAATGATGCTCTGTTTTCCAGATCAAGTGCGATCTTTTCAGCAACCAGCTGTGCGTCCAGATCAGGCTGCTTAACCTCTACGATGTTTACATATACCTGCTTGCCCATCTGCTTTTCCAGCTGTGCACGCAGCTTGTCGATTTCTGCACCGCCACGACCGATTACTACGCCGGGCTTTGCACAATGAATGTGGATTCTTACCTTATCTGCGAAACGCTCGATTTCAATCTTCGGAACGCCTGCTGCATACAGGTTCTTCTTGATGAACTTACGAACGTTATAATCTTCTACCAGCATATCGCCGAAGTCAGCCTTGTTCGCAAACCAGCGTGAATCCCAATCCTTAATGACACCAACACGGAGACCGTGCGGATTAACCTTCTGGCCCATATCTAAACCTCCTTGGGATTATTCTTCTTCTTTAAGAACAATAGTGATGTGTGAAGTTCTCTTGTAAATGCGGAATGCTCTGCCCTGTGCTCTCGGCTGAATCCTCTTCATTATCGGACCCGGAGTAACATAGCATTCTGCTACAACAAGATTATCCTTGTTCATGCTGTGGTTGTTCTCTGCGTTTGCAATAGCGGACTTCAAAAGCTTTGCCAGCATGGGGCTGGCTGCCTTCGGGGTGAGGTCCAGTGTTGCCAGTGCAATATCAACAGGCTTATTTCTAATCAGATCAAGTACGATCTGAACCTTTCTCGGCGCAATGCGAGCATTTCTCAGATATGCTCTTGCTTCCATTTGAACTCCTCCTTCCGCAATTACTTCTTGCCGTTATTTGATGTCTTTGAACCTGCGTGGCCCTTGAATGTTCTTGTGGGTGCGAATTCGCCCAGCTTGTGTCCAACCATGTCCTCTGTTACATATACCGGAACATGCTTGCGGCCATCGTGTACGGCAAATGTGTGTCCAACGAAATCCGGGAATATTGTGGACGAACGGCTCCAAGTCTTGAGCACTTTCTTTTCGCCGGCTTCATTCATAGCCATTACTCTCTTCATCAGGACCTCCTGTACGTATGGGCCCTTCTTGATGCTTCTGCTCATGAATCTGTTCCTCCTTTCCCTTTACTTACCGTTGCGGCGCTTTACGATATACTTATCGGAAGGATTATGCTTCTTTCTGGTCTTATAACCCAGTGCAGGCTTGCCCCAGGGTGTTACAGGACCCGGACGTCCGATAGGTGACTTACCTTCACCACCACCGTGGGGGTGATCGCATGGGTTCATTACAGAACCTCTTACTGTAGGTCTCCAGCCCTTGTGACGCATACGTCCAGCCTTACCGTAGCTTACATTTTCGTGGTCGATGTTTGATACCTGACCGATAGATGCACGGCAGTTTACCGGTACCTTTCTCATTTCGCCTGAAGGAAGTCTTACAAGTGCATACTTCTCTTCCTTGCCCATGAGCTGTGCCATGTTGCCTGCGCTTCTTACCAGCTGTGCGCCCTTGCCGGGATAAAGCTCAATATTGTGGATGAATGTACCAACCGGAATTGCGCTCATAGGAAGTGCGTTGCCGGGCTTGATATCTGCATCTGCGCCTGAACGAACTGTATCGCCAACCTTCATGCCTTCAGCTGCGAGAATGTAGCTCTTTGTGCCGTCCTCGTACTGGATCAGTGCGATGAATGCGCTTCTGTTAGGATCGTACTCCAGAGTAAGAACCTGTGCATTCATGCCGTCCTTTGTTCTCTTGAAGTCAATTACACGATACTTTCTTCTGTTGCCGCCGCCTCTGTGACGAACGGTGATTCTGCCGTAGCTGTTTCGGCCGGAATTCTTCTTCAGCGGCTCGAGCAAGCTCTTCTCCGGCTCTACCTTTGACAGCTTGGAATAATCTGTTACTGTCATGTTACGGCGAGACGGGGTAGTCGGCTTATAGGTCTTTATTGCCATTTAATTCACTCCTTAAATGCTCTTATCGGGAGCATTACTCCCATATCTGACTGTACTCTTTTCAACAGTCTATCTTAGAACATACCGTCGAAGAACTCGATAGTACCCTTCTTCTTCTTTTCTGTCGGCTCCGGATTGATGGTGATGATTGCCTTCTTGTAATCAGCCTTCTTGCCAACAAATCTGCCAACTCTCTTTGTACGTCCGATGCAGTTCAAGGTGTTTACCTTAACTACTTCTACGTTGAACAGAGCTTCAGCTGCCTTAGCGATTTCTACCTTGTTTGCATTTTTAGCAACCTTAAAGGTGTACTTGCCGCCCGCCATACCGTCTACGCTCTTCTCAGTGATAACCGGTGTCAGAATGATGTCCTGCGGTGCTTTCACTTTGCATACACCTCCTCGATTTTTGCAACAGCATCCTTGGATACGATGAACTTGTCATAGTTCAGGATGTCGTATACATTCAGCGTATTGACAGCAGCTGTCTTAACGCCCTCAATATTTGCAGCACTCTTGATTACCTTGCTGTCTGCTTCAGCTGTAACAAGCAGTGCCTTGCCTTCTACGTTCAGTGCCTTCAGCATTTCAACAATCGTCTTTGTCTTGTATGCGTCTACAGCCAGTGTATCGAGCACGATAATGTTATTGTCCAGAACCTTTGTGGAAAGTGCGGACTTCATTGCAAGTCTGCGAACCTTCTTGTTCAGTGCATAACGATAATCTCTGGGCTTCGGTCCGAGTGCCACACCGCCGTGTGTCCACTGAGGAGCTCTGATGGAACCCTGTCTTGCGTGACCTGTACCCTTCTGTCTCCAGGGCTTTCTGCCGCCGCCTCTTACCTCTGTACGAGTGAGAGTGGACTGTGTGCCCTGACGCTGATTTGCAAGATAGTTAACTACCATTGCGTGCATTACTGCTTCGTTCGGTGTAATTCCAAAGACAGCATCTGCAAGCTCTGTTTCAGAAACAGCCTTACCTGCCATATCAAAAACTGAAATCTTTGCCATTTGTGTTGCCTCCTTTCTTACGCCTTAACGCTGTTTACGATTGTAACAATGCTGCCCTTAGCGCCCGGAATTGCGCCCTTTACAGCGATGAGATTATTCTCTGTATCAATCTTTACAACTTCCAGATTCTGTACGGTTACCTTTTCAGCACCCATATGACCCGGCATACCCTTGCCCTTGTAAATACGGGACGGAGATGAACAAGCTCCCATGGAACCTGCTTCTCTGTGTACAGGACCTGTACCGTGAGTTTCCTTCAGTCTGTGCTGGTTGTGACGCTTGATTGCGCCGGCAAAACCCTTACCCTTGCTGGTGCCGCTAACATCAACGCTGTCGCCTACTGCGAATGTGTCAGCCTTAATAATATCTCCAACGTTCATGCTGTCGCAGCCTTCAAGTCTGAATTCCTTCAGTGTCTTCTTTGCTGCAACCTCTGCCTTGTCGAAGTGACCCTTCATCGGCTTGTTTACGTTCTTGGGCTTTACTTCGCCAAATCCGATCTGTACTGCTGCATAGCCGTCGTTCTCTACTGTCTTCTTCTGAATGACAACGCAGGGACCTGCTTCAACAACAGTTACCGGGATAACCTTGCCGGACTCATCGAAAATCTGCGTCATGCCGATCTTCTTGCCGATAATTGCTTTCTGCATTTATTTTTCCTCCTATAGGTTATTGGTTGACCTTTCATCAACTTGACCTTTACGGTTATTGGTTAGCTTTCGCCAACTTGACCTTTACAGCCTTCGCTGTAATTACTTCAGCTCCATTACGATGTCTACGCCTGCCGGAATTTCCAGCTTCTGCAGAGCCTCAGTTGTCTTCTGTGTAGGTCTGATCACATCCACCAGTCTTTTGTGTGTGCGGATCTCAAACTGCTCACGGCTGTCCTTGTACTTGTGAGTTGCTCTCAGTACTGTGATAACTTCCTTATCAGTCGGGAGCGGGATCGGACCTGATACTCTTGAACCGCTTCTCTTAGCTGCCTCAATGATCTTTGCTGCTGCAGCGTCTACAGTTGCGTGTTCATAACCCTTGATCTTGATTCTGATCTTTTCGCCTGATGCCATTATTTTTTCGCCTCCTTAGCATTATGTTAGAGGGGCTTTGGATCTCTCCAACAGGATTGTTACACGTTGCCGGGTGTTTAACACCAGCATAATATAAACGACTCGAAAAATTCTATTTTCCGAGCCGGCATAATTAAACACAGTGCTAATTTTGCACAGAATGCACCTCTGTACATAAATCACCCACATACCGTGTTCATTATCCTGATTCGCCCGGTTTTAAATCGGACATACTCCACGAAAATTACCTGACATACCGTCAGCAACCTTTCGCTTCATCGCATATCTATTGCAATCACGCTTGTACATTATAGCACACTTTTTCCTGCTTGGCAATACTTTGAGCACTTTTATTTTGTAAATTTTTTGTGAAGCATATTGTATTTGGTAATTTTTCTCAAAATTCCGCTTATTTACTCTTTTTGCTTGATTTTATACATAGTACGTGTTATAATATATATTATACTTTTTAGCGTTTTTTATTTTATACTATTTATATTATATTTTGTTTTAAGAAAGGATCGATTTCATATGTCTATGACAAAAAACGAGGCTATCTGCAAACTTATGCCCTATGATCAGCTTCATCTTCTGCATTTCTATGATAAACTGCCGGACAGCGGCAAGGATCAGCTGCTTTCCCAGATCGAGTGTCTTGACTTGTCGCTGCTTGATCATCTGAGTTCTGAAGCAGCGGCAAAAAGAGGAAAATTTGAACCTCTCGGCGCACTTACAATTGATGAGATAAAAAATAATGAGGACAATTTCCGGGAAATAGGTCTGAATGCCATTCGTGAAGGCAAGGCAGGCTGTATACTTCTTGCCGGCGGACAAGGGTCAAGACTTGGCTTTGAGCATCCGAAGGGTATGTTCAATATTGGCATAAATCGTGAGCTTTACATTTTTGAATGTCTTTTCCGCAATCTTATGGAGGTTACGGAAGAAGCCGGTTCATTTGTTCATCTTTTTATTATGACAAGCGAATCCAATGATATTGAAACAAGAGAGTTTCTGGAGGAAAACAAATTTTTCGGTTACAGCGAGGAATACGTGCATTTCTTTGTACAGGAAATGGCTCCGGTTGTTGACGAAGACAAAAAAATTCTTATGACAGCTCCCGACACTGTTGCAATGTCACCCAACGGCAACGGCGGCTGGTTCTCCTCAATGAACCGTGCCGGTCTTCTGCCTCTTCTTCAGCGTGAGAACATTGAATGGCTGAACGTGTTTGCTGTAGACAATGTTCTTCAGCGTATGGCTGACCCTGTTTTTCTTGGAGCAACCATTGATTCCGGCTGTACCTGCAGCGGAAAGGTAGTCGCTAAAGCTGATCCCGATGAAAGAGTCGGTGTTCTCTGCATGGAGGACGGAAAGCCTTCTATAGTTGAATATTACGAAATGACAGAGGAAATGAGAACTCAGCGTGAGCCTGACGGACGTCTTTCATATAATTACGGAGTGATCCTCAACTATTTGTTCAGAACCGACAAGCTTATGGAAACTCTTGGAAAGTATCTTCCTCTTCATATGGCTCACAAGGCTGTGGCTTATGTTGATGAAGACGGTGTTTTGCAGAATCCCGAAAAACCAAATGCCTACAAATTTGAAACACTGGTGCTTGATATGATCCATATGCAGGATTCATGCCTTGCATACGAAGTATCACGTGAACATGAATTTGCACCTGTAAAGAATAAAACAGGCGTTGATTCCGTTGATTCTGCACGGGAGCTTCTTATAAAAAACGGCATCCAGCTTTAATCGGAGGAAATATGTTTTCAAAAAACCAGCTTGGCGAATATGAAGCAAGAATCGGCAGAATCACCTTTGTATGTGATGAAGCGGATTCTGAGGCAGAGAAAAAAGCCTCTGCAATCGCAAAAGGCTACAATGGCGCTCTGAATGATATTGCTGATTTTATGCTGTCTGAAGGCATTGAGGAATATTTCGGAGAGTTTCAGAAAAAGGATATTATAAAATCTCTCGGTATGCCCATAATCAGTCTTGACAGAAACACTGTCACATATCCTGATAACGGCTTTGATGATATGCTCATAATTGAGTTTCATTTTGAGGGAATACTTGAAGGTTTTTCAAACCTTGATATTGACGGATAATTTTATGGCTGCTGCGGATGCACATTCTGCAGCAGTTTTTTGTTATGGCAATACCGCACAAAGACTGTGCGCAAGATGCGCCGTCAGATTTTTTGTCAGATGAAACAAAAAACGCAGTGAATACTTTGTGTATTCACGAGGCTTTTTGTAAAATATGACGGAAAATCTGCAAGCAGATTGCGTGCAGAGCCGTCAGGCGTGCTTTGTGCGGTGTTGCCTTATGTAACATTTCTCTTCTGATTTTGCAGGTAATCTCCCAGGTATTCAAAAAACTCCTCTGCTTCCCTCTGGTCTGCACCATTCTGATAATGAAGCTGAAGCACAATATCTCTTCTGCAGTCAGGCTCCTTTATGGGCAAAAGAAGAACACCCTCTATGTCATTTCTGCCCCATGTATAGTGTGGCCAGAAGCCTACGCCCAGACCTGCCGCTATAAGATTCTGCACTGCTGCGGTGCTGTCGCTTTCAAACACTATTCTCGGTGTAAAGCCTGCCTGCATACAGTACCGGTCGCATATTACTCTGAGGGTTCTGGAGCCGGCAAGGCTTATAAATTCAACCTCCTTCAGATCCTGCAAACGTATCTCCTTCATGCTGCGGAATTCACTGCGATTCGGAACCGCAAGGAAAATATGCTCCGTAAACACCTTGAACTTATCACTGCTCTTCTCCGGAACGCTGAATCTTTCAATTGTTGACACCGTTATGTCTGCATTTATATCCTGGATATTCTGCACCACCTGAAAACGTATATCATCGTGGATCTGCTGATACTTGATAAGGGCTTCTGTAACCATTGTGGAGGCTGCAAGAACATTAACACGCAGGGTTCTCTTCCTTATGCCAGCCATTTCATGAATATGCTCCGGTATCTGCTCCAGGGTCTGAAGTACAGGCGTAAGCTTTTCCTTCAGATACAATCCGTATTCTGTAAGAACTATATTTCTGCCGCTTTTGCAGAAAAGTCTGACTCCCAGCTCACGTTCAAGTCTTCGTATGCCCTGGGTAAGTGCAGGCTGTGCCACATGAAGCCGCTCCGCAGTTTTTGTTACATGAAGACTTCTTGCTACCTCATAAAAATACTGCAGCTGTAAAAGTTCCATTTTCATTCCTCCGAACCACTTTTTTTACCATTATACATTATTTCACCTCTTCTGTCAATGATAACATGAAAATTATATATTCAGCATTATAAATGTATTGGACGTGAATGATATTTTCTGATATAATAATACTGTAAGATAAAACCGACTTCAAAAGAAAAAGGAGAAATTTACTATGAGTACTGCACTGGAAGCTGTTATGATGATCTGTTTCGGATTTTCCTGGCCTATAAACCTTATTAAAAATTACCGCTGCCGCAGCGCAAAGGGAATGAGCCTGCCCTTCATAATGCTCCTTCTGCTGGGCTATACCGCAGGCATTACAGCAAAGATCATGCTTCATCAGACCGGATATGTTCTGATAATATATTTCCTTAACCTTGCAATGATACTTGCAAATCTGGCTGTTTATTTCCGCAACCGCCGCCTTGACAGTATGGGCTGCAATGCTTCATCTGTTCATCACCAGAGCAGAATCGCTGCATAAGTTCTATATTTCGCTGGCACCTAAACTTTTCATATATTCTCAAAAATATGCCCGGAGTTTTGCTTCTTCTGTGAAGTGAACTCCGGGCATATCTGTTTATTGTTATGATTTACTGACCTGATACGACAACCTTGCGGTACATATCAAAGCGAACCCATTTCGAGAAGAATTCCTTCTGATCCTTCTCTGATGTTTCTGCATATTCATCCAGGAACTGCTTTACATTTTCATCTGAGTAGGCGTTTACTCCGAATCCTCTGCCGTTTATTACAGGAACTCCTTCATAGGAATATTCTCCTGCCGGAATGATGGCGGTTATCTTCTTATCACGAACCTTTACTGCTACGCCGTCACGAAGCACGATTATATCAAAGCTGTCCGGATATCTGTAGCTCTCACCCTGTACAGGGATCTCATCTCCCACTGTATAGGATCTGTGAACAGGCTGGTACTTCAGAACGTTAAGGCTGCTTGTATCGTAGAAAAATTCCTCGAAAATATCACCTCTTGCAGTCAGACTGCCATATCTGAATGACGCCTTTTCCTGTGATACTGCTCTGTCACTCAGCTCTCTAACAACACCGCAGGCTGATGTCATATTTGTAATACGGTCAATGAGAATAAGTTCTCCAAGAGTCTTGTGAGATGTAAATTTGTCTGCCGCTATTGCTTCATTCAGAAGAATATCGCATACTGCAATGCCGTTTTTGGAAAGGCTCTCTGCCTTTATTTTTTCACCGGTATTTACATCAACTGCATATTCAATGTCCGTAACGATTCCGGGAATGGTCTTTGTACCAAGCTTTACAAGGTAATCCCTGCCTGCTGTAAGTTCATCATCATCCATCCACAGAACATATGCCTTTATCTTCTTGTACACTCCGATATCAGTATCCTTCACAAGCACACAGCCTCTTGATACGTCCACCTCTCTGTCAAGTGTTACTGTAACCGGCTGTCCCTTGAAGGCTGACGGCGATTTTTTATCTGTCACCAGAATGCTCTTTACAGCCGCCTTTTCACCGCTTGGCAGTGCGGTTACTATATCGCCCTCGCTTATGCTGCCCGATTCGATCTGTCCCTGAAAACCACGGAACGTATGGTCCGGACGGCACACTCTCTGTACAGGCAGATAAAATCCCTCTTCATCATCTGAGGATATATCTACA
>JBJERG010000192.1:0-4465 GCA_051882155.1 Ruminococcus sp. | reverse complement strand
GCAAGGGTTTTTCCGCTGAGTTCGTATGTTGGAAAGGGAAAATAGGAAAATGAAGGTGCATTTATCCAGCCGCCCTTTCTCACGTCCTCATCATACAGATGGATCCTGCTGTAATGATACAGGATCTGGGCAAAAACATACTGGGCAACTGCGTCAGTGGAATATGTTCCTGCATTGCACACAGTAATGCCCGCTTTTTCAGCCGCCTGCATATCGATAACATTGTAGCCTGTAGCTAAAACTCCGATATAGCGGAGATTACTGCATTTTTCAATCACCTCTGCGGTGATTGGCGTTTTATTGAGCAGAAGAATCTCAGCGTCGCCTATGCGCAGAGCGGTTTCCTCAGGTTTTGTAAAAGGGTAGGCAGTCACCTCACCGAATTCCTCAAAGCATTCATAGGAAAGCTCATTATCCATGCACATGGACTGCCAGTCGGTTATTACAATTTTCATGGGTTTTCTCCGTTATCGCCTTCAGCTGCATTTTCAGAAGACTCTTCCTTTTTTACGGCATCCTCAGGAGTTTTAGTGGTATTATCCTTATCTGAAACAGCCTTTTCAGCTGTGTTTTCCTCAGGCAAAGGCTCAGTATCCGCAGTTTCCTGTTTGCGGCGGAAACGTTCAATAAATGCAAACACGATCGCACCTGCTAAAATTACTGCTTCAAATACGCCCACGGTGTAGAAGAGAGATCTGCTGTCCGGGCAGATGTATATGCAGAGAGATGCGGGAATTGCCACAGCTATCAGCAGCTGATAGGATTTTTTGGTACGAACATACTGAATGATGAAAAAAATACAGGCTAATGCACAGAATGTCATATGCCATGTCATTGAAATAGGGAATGTTGTAGCGTCCATGACAAGGACTCCTTTCACACTTAAATATCTATTTTATTTTAACATAATTTTCTTCTGTTGTCAATGAAAAGGGTGTGTTAATAAGGCGAATAAACAAAATATAAAAATAATATGTTTATGTAGTAATGACCAAAAAAGGCATATTTTTACAATTTTGTATCCGTTTTGTAATATTCGTGAAAATACGGCACAAAGCAAGTGATAATCTTGTTATTTTGCCGAACAAAATAGTCTTCCATTTTTTTAAGTAATATGTTATAATATGTGTATAGCTGAAGGAACTTAGTATGCTGCGCTGAGTTTCCAGGCTGTAAATGGGGAGATATTTATAAAATTGAAAAAAATAAAATAAGAAGGAGGAGGAATCTATGAGCAGCAGCGAATTTGCATTGCATGACGATATGCTTTTAGCGCATAAGCCGTCTGTATGTGCAGTAGCTCGTGAGCCTGAAGTGGTGATCAAAGGAGATGGAATAAAGGAATATCCTGTTATAGACTTTGATAAAAAGGCTCTGGAAAATCTTTCCGAAAATGTGAAGGATATCCTCAAAACCAGTGAAGTGAAGCCTGGAGGAGGACGAGTTTACCGTGCAGCAAAGAGAACGCTGGATATTGTATGCGCTCTCAGCGGTCTTGTTGTTCTTGCTTTGCCGATGGGTATTGTGTCCATGCTTATCTACAGCGAGGACAAGGGCAGCCCGATATTTGCCCAGATACGTCTTACGAAGGACGGCAAGACCTTCAGGATGTACAAGTTCCGTTCAATGTGCGTTGACGCAGAGGAAAGATTTGCGGAGGTGCAGAAAACAAATCAGAGTGACGGACTTGCATTCAAAATGGAAAATGATCCTCGTGTAACGAAGATCGGACGTTTTTTAAGAAAGACATCAATTGATGAGCTTCCTCAGCTCTGGAATGTATTAAAAGGTGATATGTCCCTTATCGGACCAAGACCGCCGCTTCCGAGGGAAGTCAATCTTTATACGCCTCATCAGATGCAAAGGCTTCTGGTAAAGGGCGGACTTTCATGTTACTGCCAGTGCAATGGCAGAAGCGATATGCCCTTTGATGAATGGGTGGAAAGCGATATAAAATACATAGAGGGAAGATCCATGAAGGCTGATCTGAAGCTTATGGCGAAGACAATTAAAGTGGTATTTGACAAAAAAGGCGCTCGCTAAAAGCGCTTTGATGAGTGCATAATGAAACGGGCTGTTCTTTTAAGAACAGCCTGTTCTTATGATAAACTAAGGGCAGTACCCTATGCAGTATCGCCCGGGAAAAGGAGAAAAAACAATGAGAAAATGGAAAGCATTTCTGGCAGCAGCACTGGCTGCAATGAGTCTGTCACCGGTTCTTGCCGGCTGTTCCGGCAAAGAGGAAAGCAGCAGTGAAAGCATTGCTGAAACTACAGCGGCAACTGAAAGCACCACCGCCGCAAAGGAAGAAGAATCCGCCACAGAAGCCGAAACTACTGAAGCTCCTACAGAAGCCGCAACAGAGCATATAAGTCCCATTGAAACGGTAAGCGCAACACTGGGCGCAGAGGTTTCCGGAATCGACGCTGTACTTGACCGTGACGGTACAAATACATACAAGGCAAAGCTTTCGGACTTCATAAATGAGGGAGATTCGGTGCACTCATTTACATTTATATTCTATTCAGCAGACGGCAAGTCCAATATGGGTACATACAAGGGCGGCTGCGGAATTTCCGTTACGGAGGACTGCCCGACCGCAACTGATGAAGGCTGGTATCAGTCGGAGGATTTCTCATATTCTGTAAATGGTGCCTATGCGGAAATTACATGGAATGTTCCCGGCGACATAGCTTCATATGTTGATCCGAAGGGAGAAGTTCTTATCGGTTACTGGTGGAGCAATGTTCAGCAGGTACGCCTCAGCAGCATTATATGCAATTATACACGTACAGCAGAGGTTCCGGTAGACGGTCAGACAACCGTATCTCCTGCAATGACCCTCAGCTACGGCAATGAGGACAGCAAGACGGGACATATAGATCTGTCAGAGCTGATCAGCGCAGATGATACAGTGCAGACTGTAACCTTCGATATATCCGCAGGCGGTTCTCTCGGCAAATTCACAGGCGCTTTCGGCATATCCCTTAAAGAGGGCAGCAAGGCGGCAACTGATGAAAACTGGTATCAGAGCGGAGATGTTGCCATTATAACAGAGGCTTCAAATCTCTCCCTCACATGGATAGTTCCCGAAGAGGTCAAGGCTGATGTTTCCGCAGACGGACAGGTAATGCTGGGCTTCTGGTGGAGCGATCAGTCCTCTGTAACTCTTGACAAAGTAACAGTCCGCTACAGCAATTCCACAGGAGAAACATCACATAAAAATGAAGCTTCTGACGATGAAAAGCTTACCGCATCAGCAGGCACTACAGCCTCCTCCGAAGAGGTGAACAAGATGTCTTCTGCCGAGATAGTGGCGGATATAAAGGTAGGCTGGAATCTGGGCAATACCCTTGACAGTTATAAAACCGGTACATCTGATACTGAAACAGGCTGGGGCAATCCAAAAACAACACAGGCAATGATTGACGCAGTAAAGAACGCAGGATTCAATGCAGTGCGTGTTCCTGTAACCTGGAGCGAGCATATGTCCGCAGATGGAACCATTGATTCCGCATGGATGGCACGTGTAAAGGAAGTTGTGGATTATGCCTACAACAACGGTATGTATGTCATTCTGAACGTTCATCACGACGATTACATATGGCTCACACCTACCTACAGTGAAAAGGATAAAGTTGAAAAGAAGCTGACAGGCATCTGGAAGCAGATCTGTGCTGAATTTGCTGACTATGACCATCACCTTATTTTCGAAGGCATGAATGAGCCTCGTGTAGTAGGTTCGGCAACAGAATGGTCAGGCGGTACACCTGAGGAGCATGATGTTATCAATCAGCTTTTTGCGTCGTTTGTAAAAACAGTCCGCAGCACAGGCGGCTTGAATGCAGACCGTACCCTTATTGTTACATCTCATGCTCAGTCAATTACTGAAACAGCTGTAAGCGCAGTGAAGATTCCGGATGACGATCATATAATCGTATCAATACACAGCTATGCGCCCTGGGACTTCTGCGGTCCTGATGATGCACGTTCCACATGGGGCAGTGATGCAGACAAGGCGGAGCTTGACAAGAATTTCAAGTATCTGGCAGATACCTTTGTAAGCAAGGGCGTACCTGTTATAATAGGTGAATTCGGTGCAGTAAACAAGGGAGAAAACACGTCTGACAGAGCTGCATGGTATGAATACTATGTAAAAAGCGCAAAGGCACAGGGAATCAAGTGCTTTATCTGGGACAACGGTGCTGTAAATGCCGATGGTGACAACGGCTTCGGACTCCTGAACCGCAAGAACTGCACATGGTATTATCCTTCCATTGTAAACGCTGTAATGCGTGGTGCGGAGTAAATTAACAAATCAAATACAATCGAAGAGCCGCTGTGTGCCTGCCAGATATTGACAAGGTGCATAATACAGCGGCTCTTTAGTTGTTAAAAACGCTGAATTTTAACTGTTGTAATAAAAATTGTAAAAATATTAGTGTTTTTTTCAGCGAAATATGCT
>JBJERG010000191.1:0-4490 GCA_051882155.1 Ruminococcus sp. | reverse complement strand
GTCCTTGACAATTTCGACCTTGATGACAACTACGAAAAGGTGTATGACATCGGCTATGAGGTCAGGGTAAGCCTTAATGCAGATCTGACATTCTCAATATTCAACAGCGCACAGAATAAGTATGTTAAAACCTTCCCGAAAAAATCAGATGACCCGGAAAAACGTGACAAGTGCGCAGAGGATTTTTCCATTCTCAGCAAAAATATAAAGAAGTGCATTAACAAGAGAAAAGACATACTCTGGAAAAACTGTCTGAAAGAAGAATATCTTGAAGCAAACCTCTGGATAAGGGCATATTTGGGTAATCCTGTTCTGAGAAGAGTAGCAGAAACTATCGTCTGGAAGCTCAGCAAATTTGACGGGGAAGAGATTACAGGCACAAAATTCTTTGTTATGAAGGACAAAGCACTGTCAGACATTGACGGAAATGCAGTAAATCTTCCTGAAAACGGAAAGATCTGTCCTGCTCATATCACTGACCTTGCAAAAGAAGACGCTGAGAAGTGGAGCGCATATTTCAAGGAAAACAAGATAGAACAAGCATTTGAACAGCTTGATGAAGTGTGCATTGAGGGCCTTGAAGAAATTGATGTCAATGAAAGATACAGCGGTAAGAATCTGGAAATCTTCATGCTGCAGGGACTGAAAAGCAGAGGATTTTCGTATGGAAGTGAAGTGTTGGAAAGAGGAAAGTACGGCGTTGCTATAGATATAGAGCATAGCGCATGGCTTATGGGCTTCGGTATTTCCATACATACAAGTGACGGATTTAACAGTTCTATTTCTGAATTAACTATTGTAGATAGAAACGACATAACTACTAAAGTGAAAAACTATGTGGTGAACGTTATGGACTACACAATGGCGTATAACTGCTGCTACAATGACAATGCAGAGGACCTGAAAATGTATCTCCCGAATTTCAGTCGCAGTTATCTGGAGAAGCTGCTTAAATACTGCAATGAGCATCAGAAACTCAATTGCCTGCCTGTTCTTATGGATTATAAGCACACCTGCTACGGCGAAGATGATCTTTCCTCAGATGAATATGAACTTTAAGATTTAAGCAGACAATACAAAATCAGCCGTACAATGAAAATGATTTGTGCGGCTGATGTAATATAGAGGTGAAACTGAGATGGATAAGGGCAAAATGGCAGAAATTGCAGAGGAAATATTGTCCTTTACAAAAACGAAGATAATGATGCATATGCGCTTTATGGATACAGCCATAAGCAAACTGCGTTTTTCTGAGTATGACGGATCGTTGGCTGTTAACGGCAGAAATTTTATGTATTCGCCTCCAGCAGTGATCAGACTGTATAAAAAAAGTCCGGAGCATTGCACTCATGGGTATATGCACATGGTGCTTCATTGTGTGTTTCAGCATTTCTGTGTGGGTGTGAAAATAAATCAAGAGTATTGGAATCTTGCCTGTGATATGGCAGTTGAAGCTATGATTGATGATTTGAATCTTGATTTTTTGAGATGTGGCGATCAGCAGAGTAAAAGAAACATTCTGGAATCCGTAAAAAAACGTGCAGGCGTGCTGACTGCTGAAAAGATCTATCACTGTCTGATGCACAGTAAATCCGATGATGTCGGGAAATGGGCGGAAACTTTTTATGTTGACGACCATTCTGTATGGTACAGAAGAGCAGGCGAAAATTCAAGCAATACGGACAATAACAGTCCTGACAGTGACAGCAATAATAATAATGCAGATCATTCCCGTGATTCTGAGGAGCCTTCAAAGCTGGCTCAGGAATGGAAAGAAGTATCGGAAAAAATGAAAATGGATCTTGAATCTTTTTATGATACAGGAAAAATACCCGGTATTCTCTCCGGAAGTCTGATGATGAATCTCATAATATCAAACAGGAAAAAGTATGATTACGCATCATTTCTGAAAAAATTTGCAGTTTCAGGCGAAACAATGACTGTAAATGATGATGAGTTTGATTATATATTTTACAGCTACGGACTTCAGAATTATAAGAATGCTTTGCTTATAGAACCCCTTGAATACAAGGATGTTATTCGTGTTAAGGATTTTGTCATTGCCATTGATACATCAGGCTCCTGCAGCGGTGAACTTGTAAAGGCTTTTCTCAATCAGACTTATGCTGTGCTTAAAAGCAGTGAGAGCTTCTTCAAAAAATTCAACATCCACATAGTACAGTGTGACGCAAGTGTTCAGATGGATACAAAGATTACTTCTCAGAGGGAATTTGATGATTACATAAATAATATGAAATTGTTTGGATTTGGCGGAACGGATTTCCGCCCGGTATTTCAGTATGTTGATACACTGATAAAGAAAAAGGAATTTACTGACCTTAAAGGAATGATATATTTCACTGACGGATTTGGAATATATCCTGCATCAAAACCGGAATATAAAACGGCATTTGTATTCCTTGACAGCAATTATAACAATTACAGTGTGCCTTCATGGGCTATAAAGATAATTATAGAAAAAGAGGTGCTTGAAAATGAATATAAAAGAAGCTAAAGAGGAGATAAAGAATACTGTCCGGTGTTATCTTTCCAAAGATGAATACGGGGATTACTGTATACCGGTAGTAAATCAAAGACCTGCATTTATATACGGTCCTCCCGGTATAGGAAAAACTGCTGTAGTTGAACAGATAGCAGCGGAGCTTGGTATAAATATGCTTTCATATTCAATGACGCATCACACAAGACAAAGCGCAATAGGTCTCCCGCTCATATCCAAAAGAGAATACGGCGGAGAAAAATATTCAGTAACAGAATATACAATGAGTGAAATTATTTCATCAATATATGAAACCATCGAGAAGTCAGGCAATGCTGAAGGAATATTGTTTCTTGATGAAATAAACTGTGTATCAGAAACGTTATCACCCATAATGCTGCAGTTTCTTCAGTATAAGGTTTTCGGAAAGCACGGTATTCCTGACGGATGGGTTATAGTAACAGCAGGTAATCCGCCTGACTATAATGATTCTGTGCGTGAATATGATATTGCCACATGGGACAGATTACAGAAATTTGATGTTTCGCCTGATTATTCCGTCTGGAAGGAGTATGCAAGATATGCAAAAATTCATCCTGCGATTGTAAGCTATCTTGATGTAAAAAATACGGACTTTTATTCCATAGAAACCACTGTAGAGGGCAAACAGTTTGTAACTGCCAGAGGCTGGGAAGACCTCAGCAAAATGATATATCTGTATGAGGAGAAAAATATTCCTGTAAATAAGCAGCTGATAGGCAGATTCGTGCAGTCAGCAGATATAGCAAGATCATTCCATATTTATTATGACCTCTACAACAAATACAAGAGCGATTATCAGATAGGCGATATACTTGCAGGCAATGCAGATGAATTGGTAATACAAAGAGCAGCCGAGGCACAGTTTGATGAAAGAATAACAGTAATTAGTCTTCTGCTTGACAGTATAATGGAGAATATATGCGCTTTTTCAGAAACAGAGGAAGTAATACTCAAACTTCTCCAGATACTCAAAAAGTTCAAAACAGATATCACAAAGCCAATGGCGGTACCATACAAATGTATGCAGGACAGCATAAAGCAGCAATCTGCTAATTTCCGGAGAAGAGAATCATCAGGAACAGTTTCGCCTGAGGATAAGAAAAAATACATGATACTTAATTCACATCTTACAGAATGCTGTTCAAAGATAGAAAACGTTCTTGACGGAGAAGAAGCGTTTAGTATTGTGAAGAAGTATTATGATGAACAGGTTAAAGCCATGAAAAACAAAATCAGCATTACAAAAAATATGCTTGATAATGCATTTGGATTTATGGAAACTGCTTTTTCATCGGAACACGAGATTTTGATTTTTGTAACAGAGCTTGCAGCAAATCCCTACAGTTTAAAGTTTGTTGCGAAATTTGGCTGTGAGAGTTACTATAAGTATAACAAGTCATTGATGTTTGAAGAGCGAAAGCTTGAAATAGATAAAATACTTAATGATTTCAATATGGAGGATTAAAAAATGAACGAGATAAAATGTCCTAACTGCGGAGAAGTATTTACGGTAGATGAAGTTAGCTATGCATCAATACTTAATCAGGTGCGAACAAAAGAGTTTGAACTTGAAGTTGAAAAAAGACTGGAAACCCTGTCAGAAGTTGCAAAAAAAGACAGTGAGCTTAAACTCAGTAATGCTGTATCTGAAAAAGACAAGGAGATAGACAAACTGAATTTTGAACTTGAACAGGCAGATTCAGCTCTGAAACAGCAGGAAACTGAATTTCAGATGAAGCTGACAGAAGTTGCGTCTGAAAAAGACAATGAGATAATTCGTCTAAGTGAGCAGCTGAAAAATATTGAGAAAACATCTGCGGAAACTCAGAAAGCAGAAATAGCAAAGGTTTCAGCGGAAAAGGATGCACAGATAAATGAGCTGATGCTGAGAATTAAATCACTTGAATCAGAATCGAGAGAAAGTGAAAATGCGTCAAAACTTAGATCG
>JBJERG010000190.1:0-4502 GCA_051882155.1 Ruminococcus sp. | reverse complement strand
CTGATTAGGATAGCTGTGCCTTATACAGGAATGATCATCTCCACGAGAGAAAGCAGCAAGGTGAGGGAACGTGTTCTTAGCCTTGGAATATCTCAGATAAGCGGCGGTTCAAGAACTTCAGTGGGAGGATATGATTCCGGAGAATGTTATGATGACGGTTCAGAGCAGTTTGATGTAAGTGACAGAAGAAGTCTTGATGAGGTGGTAAAATGGCTTATGGAGCTTGGGTATATTCCCAGTTTCTGTACAGCCTGTTACAGAGAGGGAAGAACAGGTGACAGGTTCATGTCATTATGCAAAAGCGGTCAGATAAGTAATTGCTGTCATCCCAATGCCCTCATGACTCTTATGGAATATCTGGAGGATTATGCTTCTCCGGAAACAAAAGCAGTGGGTCTTTCACTTATAGAACGTGAACTTGAGAATATTCCTTCTGAAAAAGTCCGTGAAACATCACGGGAACATATAAATAAAATCAGGGCAGGAAGCAGAGATTTCAGATTTTGATTTTTGGGAGATAATGAATATGAATGATACACCTTCATCAGAGAGAGTACAGATAGCCATATTCGGAAGGGTGAATTCCGGAAAATCAAGCCTTATGAACGCCATAACAGGACAGAATGCTGCCATCGTTTCAGCCAGTGAAGGAACTACTACAGATCCTGTACGGAAGGCAATGGAGCTTCTGCCTATAGGCGCAGTAATGCTGTATGATACGGCAGGCTTCGGAGATGAAACCAGCGGCGGCAGCCTGAGAATGAAAAAAACGCAGGAAGTTCTGAGGAAAACAGACCTTGCACTGCTTGCAGTTGACAGTACATTGGGAATGGGTGAATGGGACAAGATGCTCATGGATCATTTCAATGAGAAAAATATTCCATTCATAACTGTATTTACAAAATGTGATCTGACTGATAAAATATACAAATTCGGAAAATATGAAATAGCTGTAAGCACGAAAACAGGTGAAGGCATAGAAAAGCTTAAAGAGATGATATGCAGTCTGTACCTGGAAAAAGGTCCGAAAGAAAATGAAAAAACACTAACAAAGGGACTTCTGAAAAAAGGCGGCATTGCTGTACTGGTGACGCCCATTGACGAATCAGCTCCGAAGGGAAGGCTGATATTGCCCCAGGTACAGACTATCCGGTCACTTCTGGACGGTCATGCCATAACCATAACAGTACAGCCTTCCGAGCTGGAAGCAGCACTTAATATGCTGAATAAAGCTCCGGACATTGTAATAACTGACAGCCAGGCTTTTTCCTGTGTGAAAGACATAGTTCCTCAGAATGTTCCTTTAACATCTTTTTCAATTATCTTTGCAAGATACAAGGGAATTCTCAGTCAGGCACTTGAAGGCATAAAGGCAATGGATAAGCTTCAAAGCGGTGACAGGATACTTATATCAGAGGGATGCACCCACCACCGGCAATGCGGCGATATAGGAAAAGTAAAGATTCCTGCATGGATAGAGAAACATACGAAGAAAAAGTTCTTATATGAGTTTACATCCGGAGGAGAATTCCCGGAGGATTTATCCCGATATTCTTTAATAGTTCACTGCGGCGGCTGTATGCTTTCAAAGAGCGAAATGAGCTTCAGAAGGAAAAGTGCAGCTGAATACAAGGTGCCTTTTACGAATTATGGAGTGCTTATTGCTGCGGTAAACGGCATTCTCAGCCAATGCACAAAGCTTACAGATTAATGGCAATACCGCACAAAGCACGCCTTACGGCTCTGCACGCAATCTGCTTGCAGCTTTTCCGTCATATTTTACAAAAAGCCTCGTGAATACACAAAGTATTCACTGCGTTTTTTGTTTCATCTGACAAAAAATCTGACTGCGCATCTTACGTACAGTCTTTGTGCGGTATTGCCTAAAAAAATACTTTACACTGAAAGCAAAGTGTGGTATAATATACATATATACGTATAAAAATTTCTTCTCAGGAGGATACATATGGTAACAAATGACGGCACAATAATAAAAATCAAACATGAGATACTCAGTGAGGTTGCAAAGCTTGTATTTGAGGGAAAGTTTGAAGAGGAAAAGGATAATCTGCCATATAAGCTTATGCCGGGACCACGTGCAAAATATCGCTGCTGTGTATATAAGGAACGAGAAATTGTAAGACAGAGAATACGTCTTGCCGAAGGAAAAAATGCAGACGGTGCAGTGAATGACCTTGTAGTGCAGGTGGTAAGAGCTGCCTGTGAGGAATGTCCTATTTCACGTTATGTTGTAACTGACAACTGCCAGAAGTGCATGGGTCATGCCTGTCAGCAGGTATGCAGATTCGGTGCTATAGATATCGGCAGAAACAGAGCTCATATTGATCCGGGAAAATGCAAGGAATGCGGCAAGTGCGCTCAGGCGTGTCCTTATAATGCTATAGCAGACCTTATCAGACCATGTAAAAGAAGCTGTCCGGTAAATGCTATCACTATGGATGAATACGGAGTATGTCAGATTGATGAAACAAAGTGTATAGAATGCGGTCATTGTATCCACAGCTGTCCTTTCGGTGCCCTCAGTTCAAAAGCCAATCTTGTGCAGGTATGCCGTGACCTTGTGGAAGGCAAACGTCTTGTTGCTATGATCGCACCCTCCTGGGAAGGTCAGTTCGGAAGTGAAATAACAGTTGCAAGCTGGAGAAACGTGTTGAAGGAAGCAGGCTTTGATGATCTGGTTGAGGTTGCCCTTGGAGCTGATATGACTGCCTATTCTGAAGCGGCAGAATGGGGCGAGGCTTATAAAGAAGGAAAGAAAAAAACCACATCATGCTGCCCTGCATTTGTCAATATGATAGAGAAGCATTTCCCTGCACTAAAGGAGGCAATGTCTGAAACAGCATCGCCCATGTGCGGGGTATCAAGAATGCTGAAAGCACTTGATCCCGAGGTGAAGACAGTCTTTATCGGACCTTGCATCGCAAAGAAGAGCGAGGTCAACAGCCATAAAATAAAAGGAAATGCAGATTATGCACTGACATTCGGCGAAATACGTGCAATTATAAGAGCAAAAGGTCTTACTCTTAAGCCGGAGCCGAATGAACAACAGGACGGAAGCATTTTTGGGAAGAAATTCGGCAATAACGGCGGCGTAACGGAAGCTGTACTTGAATGTATGAAGGAGCAGGGAATCCCGGATGATGTCAGCGTGCATAAATGCAATGGAGCAGATGAATGCAAGAAAGCACTGCTGCTGCTGAAGGCTGGAAGACTTCCTGCGGACTTCATTGAAGGCATGGTATGCACAGGCGGCTGTGTTGGCGGTCCGAGCCGTCACAGTGATCCTGTAATAATAAAAAAAGACAGAGAGAAGCTTTTGTCAGAAGCTGACGGACGAAATGTTGAGGAGAATCTCAGACGTACAAGTGCAATTGATATTGATATGAAACGATAAAAAAACACGGAGCTGCTGCAAATAAAATGCAGCAGCTCTATTATTTGAATAATCAGAATCAGTCATCAAGGTATTCTTCAATGAAATATTTAGGTCTTGCCTTTGTTTCCAGGTAAACCTTGCCAATATACTCACCCACTATGCCGATTGCAAAAAGCTGAAGTCCGCCTATTGCCCATATGGAAACAATAGTAGATGTCCAGCCGGTGATGGTAGTGCCTGCAAAATATGAAACAAGTGAATAAATCAGCATGATGAAGCTTACGAAAAATATTACTATTCCCAGTACGGTTATCATGCGTATAGGTTTAGTTGTAAGAGATGTTATTCCTTCCCATGCAAATGCAAGCATTTTTTTCAAGGGATATTTCGATTTGCCTGCCAGCCGTTCTTTTCTTGCATAATATACCACATCGCTTTTGAATCCTATCATCGGAACGACGCCTCTGAGAAACATATTCACTTCATGAAAATCCTCAAGAGAGTCAAGGGCTTTTCTGCTCATAAGCCTGTAGTCGGCATGATTGAAAACCACATCAGCGCCAAGAATTTTCATTGATCTGTAATAACCCTCTGCGGTAGCTTTTTTCATAAAGGAGTCAGTATCACGTGAATTCCTCACGCCATAAACTATTTCACAGCCGCTGTAGTATTTATCCAGCATTTCGTCAATAGCATTGATATCGTCCTGTAAATCAGCGTCAAGTGAAATAACAGCATCCGCTGATTTTTTTACAGTCATAAGTCCTGCAAGAAGTGCGTTCTGATGACCCTGATTTTTGGAAAGCTTAATGCCTTGAAATAATGGATTGTTTTTATGTAATTCAGAGATGATATCCCATGTCCTGTCCTTTGAACCGTCATCTACAAAGACAATGCGGCTTTTGTTGTTTATTCTTTTCTGTTCTATAAGGGAATTGATTTTACAAAGAAGCTGCTTTGAGGTTTCCGGCAGAACATCTTCCTCATTATAGCAGGGAATTACCAGATATAAAGTATCCATTAAATTAAAAACTCCTGATTTTTTTGATAAGCACTGCGTAAAGCATACCAGTATAATTATAATTCAGATAATCAAAAAAGTCAA
>JBJERG010000189.1:0-4533 GCA_051882155.1 Ruminococcus sp. | reverse complement strand
CCCGTATCTGCAAACCGCCGAAATAGATCTTGCCATTAATAAGAACGTATTGCATTTGTACAATATGTAAAAAATGTGTGTCTTATAATTAAGACTATTGAAAAATCATGCCGTTTATGGTAGAATATAATAAATAAACATCGATTTGGAGGGAACTCAGTATGAAGCACATCAAGACTATCAATAAGGCTAATCTCAAGGCTACTGCTGCTAAGGGCGGCTGTGGCAAGTGTCAGGCTTCCTGTCAGTCTGCCTGCAAGACTTCTTGCACTGTTGCAAACCAGAAGTGTGAGAGATAAGCAGGAGATTTTCTGAAAATATCCGCATACCTTTGGTGTGCGGATCTATCAGCAGAAAAAAGGGACATATGTGTCCCTTTATTTATTATAGAACAATAAATATTAAGATAAAAGGATGGTATATCATGATCCATAAGTACAAGCTGTGCGGATATAATGTAGTACTGGATGTAAACAGCGGCGGTGTGCATATTGTAGACGATCTTACATATGACCTTCTGACTGATATTGAACCTCCGCTGGCAGATAAATGTCCGGAAGAGGTAATTGAAAAGCTTTCCCGTGCTTATAAAAAGGAAGATATTATTTCATGTTACGAAGAGATCCTGGAAGCATATAAGGAAGGCATTTTATTCTCGGAAGACGATTATGAGCAGTATGCTGAGGTGGCAGTTGCTTCTCCTGTAAAAGCAATGTGTCTGAATATTGCCCATGACTGTAACCTGAGATGTGAATACTGTTTTGCTTCTACGGGTGATTTCGGTGAAGGCAGAAAGCTTATGACCTTTGAAACGGGAAAGAAAGCTATTGACTTCCTGCTGACTCATTCAGCAAACAGAGAAAATCTGGAACTGGACTTTTTCGGCGGCGAACCGCTTATGAATTTTGATGTTGTAAAGCAGATTGTGGAATATGCAAGAAGCAGGGAAAAGGAATACAATAAAAAGTTCCGTTTTACCATTACTACAAACGGTATGCTTCTTGATGATGATAAGATAGATTTTATCAACAGAGAAATGTCAAATGTAGTCCTTTCCATAGACGGACGAAAGGCTGTTAATGACCGTATGCGCAAGCGTGTGGACGGAAGCGGCTGTTATGACAGAATTATCCCGAAATACCGTGAGCTTGTGGAAAAGCGGGGCGACGGCGAGTACTATGTAAGAGGTACTTATACAAAGTATAATCTTGACTTCTCAGATGATGTATTCAGTCTTCTGGAGGAAGGCTTTGACCAGATCTCAGTTGAACCTGTTGTAACTGATCCCAGTGAGCCTTATGCCCTTACAGAAAAGGATCTGCCGCTGATATTCAAGGAATATGAGAAGCTTATGCAGCGTATCCTTGATTATGAGAAGACAGGAAAGAAGTTCAATTTCTTCCACTTTATGCTGGATCTTGACCAGGGACCCTGTGCTATCAAACGTCTGAGAGGCTGCGGATGCGGCAATGATTATGTAGCTATTACTCCCGACGGTGATATTTATCCCTGTCATCAGTTTGTTGGCGAAGAAAAATACAAAATGGGCAACATTGACGACGGCACATTTGATTATGAGATGAAAAAAGACTTTGCAAAGATGCACATCTATACAAAGCCGGACTGCCGTGACTGCTGGGCAAAATTCTATTGCAGCGGCGGCTGTAATGCAAACAACTATCAGTATGCAGGCGATACAAGAAAAGCCCACCGTATGTCCTGTGAAATTGAAAAGAAACGTCTTGAATGTGCAATTGTTCTGAAGGCTATCCGCATGGGCGAAAGCACAGATCCCAATGAGTAATGATAAGGCATTGATTTGTTTTAAGTTTTGGTAAAAAAGAATCAGGCTGCTGCAGATCTGAATCTGCGGCAGCCATTTTATGTTTGGATATATTATTCCTGTGATGTTTCCGCTAAAATAAATCATCTTTAGTAATTTTTGTAAACTTCAACAAACAAGGGCGGCAAAAATGCCGCCCTTTATGTCATAATTTATATTGAGAAATTACGCAATCTCGTTCAGCATACGATTCAGTGCGCCGATGAGAGCCTTTATTGAAGATGTTGCAATATCGGAGTGAATGCCTACGCCCCAGTACGTTCTGCCATCACGCTCGATTCCCACATAGGAAACAGCGCTTGCAGAGGAGCATATCTCCAGAGCGTGTTCAGTATAGGTGGTCAGAACAAATTCAACGCCCAGATGCTCCTTGATAGCGTTGTGAACCGCATTCAGTCTGCCGTTTCCTGTGCCGCCGATAATTTCTTTTTTTCCATCCCGGCACAGAGTTACAAAGGCTTCTATTATGCCGCCCTCTTTCTGAGCATAGTGTATCTCAGGTACTGAAAGAGGAGATTCAATATTTACATAGCTGTCGTTAAAGATCTTCAGAACCTCTTCCGGCTGCAGCTCCTTATGCGCCCTGTCGGAAATACCCTTTACCAGATAACCGAAGGATTCTCTCATTTTAGCGGGAATATTGTAGCCGTACTTTGTTTCCATCAGATAGCCAATGCCGCCCTTTCCGGACTGGCTGTTGATACGGATAACATCAGCCTCATATTCTCTTCCGATATCTGTCGGGTCAATAGGCAGATAGGGAACTGTCCAGTGCTCACGCTCCTCAGTTTCACGCCACTTCATGCCCTTTGCAATAGCGTCCTGATGAGAACCGCTGAATGCTGCAAATACCAGCTGTCCGCTGTAGGGTGAACGTTCATAAACGTGCATTCTTGTAACACGTTCGTAAACCTTTGTGATTTCCGGCAGATTAGAAAAATCCAGCTCCGGCTCAACGCCCTGGGAATACATATTCAGTGCCAGTGTGATAATGTCCACATTGCCTGTACGTTCGCCGTTTCCGAAGAGTGTGCCCTCGATTCTGTCACCGCCTGCCAGCAATCCCATTTCGCTGTCAGCAACAGCACAGCCTCTGTCATTGTGAGGATGCAGTGAAATAATGACATTTTCTCTTCTGTTCAGGTGGTCATTCATGTATTCAACCTGATTTGCGTAAACGTGGGGCATTGAATGGGAAACAGTTACCGGCAGGTTGATTATAACCTTGTCATTTTCTGTTGGTTCCCAGATATCAATTACACGGTTGCATATTTCCAATGCAAATTCCGGTTCTGTACCTGTAAAGCTTTCCGGTGAATATTCAAATGTGAAGTGCCCCTCAGTTTTTTCACGGTATTCCCTGCACATTTTTGCACCGGATTCAGCAATTGCAATTATCTCTTCCTTGCTGCGCTTGAAAACCTGTTCTCTCTGTGCCAGTGATGTTGAATTGTACAGATGAACGATAGCGTGTTTTGCACCCTTCAGCGCCTCAAATGTCTTTGCAATGATATGCTCTCTTGCCTGGGTCAGAACCTGAATAGTAACATCATCAGGAATCAGATCCTGTTCGATCAGTGTACGGCAGAAGTCATACTCAGTATCAGAAGCAGCCGGAAAACCTATTTCGATTTCCTTAAATCCGATCTTTACCAGAACCTTGAAAAATTCCAGCTTTTCCTCCAGGCTCATAGGTGTGATAAGTGCCTGATTGCCGTCTCTCAGGTCAACGCTGCACCAGATAGGCGCCTTTTCAATATAGTTTTTGCTTGCCCATCTCATCGGCGGGTTTTCTACCGGGAAAAACTGTCTTGTGTACTTGTTTACATTTTTCATGTGAAATCATTCCTTTCGCAGAATTTGAAATACGTTTTTTCTGTATTTGCAGATAAAGGCGATAAAAAAAGCCCCTTCTATGCCGCAACTGTAGCCTTAGCATAAAAGAGACGAAGATTTTTATTCTCCGTGGTACCACTCTTCTTGACGAAAATACGCCCACTCAGTCACATCTTACAATGTGCTTCTCTGTAACGGGAGAAACCCGTCAGAACTTACTTTAATTCAGCTCTGAAGCTCAGGGACGAGTTATCCTGCTTCTTATGTACTGCCTTTCACCGGACGGCAGCTCTCTGAAACCTTCGGAAGCATCTTTTTTCCCTTCATCGCCTTTTTATCACATATGGAGCATTTGCTCCTGCTTTAATTTTATAATATTTTTTCCATTTTGTCAAGCCTTTTTTGCTTTTTTTTCATTTTATTCATTTTAGCATGATTTTAAATATAAATATTAAAAAAATATGTTCTTGTGATAATCAAAATGTAAAAACACAGTAATGTGCCTTGCAATTAACGATGTGAAGTGTTATACTAAATAATAGATATTTTTGCAGGTGTACTGTATCCTGATGACAGGAGGACTTCTGCATATCGATTATTATAAACTATAAGGGTGAAGCATAATGAAATTAAAAGGCGCACAGATCATTATCGAAACTCTGATTGAACAGGGAGCTAAAACAGTTTTCGGTTATCCCGGCGGTCAGGTTATTGATATTTATGACGCACTTTATTTGGCACAGGATCGTATACATCATATTATTACAGCCCATGAACAGGGTGCGTCCCACGCAGCGGACGGCTTTGCACGTGCTACAGGAGAGGTGGGCGTTGTTATTGCAACATCAGGTCCT
>JBJERG010000188.1:0-4589 GCA_051882155.1 Ruminococcus sp. | reverse complement strand
TGATCGCACAGATCCTCACATGAAAGCTTTGCGTCCAGAGGGACAATTACATTGTCGGCAGAAACTGTACCGAAATATGCAGTCAGATAGTGAGAACTTGTTGCACCTATAATCGCTGCATGAATTCTCTTTCCGTCTTTCTTTTCAAGTTCAAATGCAGAAATCCTCTTGCAGTTATCAAAAAAATCATTATATGAAGTTTCTTTAATTGAACCGCCTTCCTTTTCCTTGATAAATACCTTATCGCCGTAGCAGGAAGCGGATTCAGAAACAAGATCAGCAAGCGTTTTCACATTATTCTTATTCATTGTCAAACTCCTTACGCATTCATAAGCTTTTCAATATACTCTATGGAATCCTCAACTGTCTGAAGTCCCAGAACGTCCTGTTCATCAACCATTATATCAAATGTTTCCTCGATTTCACCGAGAAAGCTCATAAAATCATAGGAATTAAAATGCAGATCTTCAATGTACTTTGAATCTGGCTTAATGTCTTCGGGTTCAACGTCTACATATTCACAAATAATGGGTTTAAGCTGTTCCAGCATAATAACAACCTCCAAAAACTTTTTTATAACAATACCGTATACAGACTTTTAGTCAACGGGATTTGTTTCTTATATCATATCCAAAATTTCGCCGATGGTACGGCTGCTGTTTTCAATTCCACGGAAAAGAACACGGCAAAGATAGTAATACAGATACTCCATTTCATAATCGGTTACAGCATCCTTGCGATATTCAAAATTAAAGTTAAGACCGCCATCCTCAACACGGTGCATAACAGTCAGATAAAGAGGCTGAGCAGCTACACCGTTTGTATACCACATACTTTTATACGGAATATCAGGTATATCCTTTGTATTCTGTTTAAGAGCCATTGGCTGATATGTAAGACTGATACTTTCATAGCTGGCACCAGGAGCAAGCTTCCAGTATCTGCTGCGCTGATAAGTATATGCAATCGGATCGTAGTTAGCATGATGAAAAAGCTTGTTCTGCTCTTCCTGCATTATTCTAAGGCCTTCAATAAAAGTCATTTCAGGCTCCATTATGGTACGAATAGGGAAAAAGTGTATTCTTGTACCGCCGCTTCTTTTTTCAAGGAGAGTTCCTCTTCTTGCTACACAGCTTTTGATGGAAACATCTTTTTCATTATTGTTGAATTTTGAAAGCACTGTACGCAGTCCCATTAAAAGAAGACATACCATAGGTACATGATTTTCTTCACAGAATTTCATAAGGCGTTCTGAGGGATCTTTTTCAAGCTGATAAACTGAAATTGAAGCTTCCGGACTCATTGACGTTACCTTAACACTTCTTAGGTTCGGATTTTTTGTTTCTCTTCTTTGAGTGATAAGCCTTCCCATACCATTAAAATCAGTGTACATAGGCTCACTATTTTCAATAATCTTTTTCCAGTAAGCAGCGTCCTTCTGATGAGCCGGAGAACCTTCTTCATAGGCAAGATCCTTTTCCAGAGCCTTAATATATGATTGCATGGGCTTTGGATACTCAGTACCATACTGCTTTGAGCAGTATATCTGAAGAACATCACTCAGGAACGAAATAATAGAGCTTGAATCCATTGTCATATGATCTACACTAAAGTAAACGCCATTATAACCATTTGGAAGCTTGATCATTACGATTCGGCTCATAGGCGAGTGGAAGCGTTTAAAGGGAACAGCAGTCCATCTGCGCATTTCATCATGAGCATCCTCTTCCTTCCAGCGGGAAAAATCATAAAATTCGATATCCCTTTCCTCAAAGGGTACTAAATACTGATAAACAGTATCATCAGTATCCTTAAGAAAACGCAGACGCATGGAGTCAAATCTCTGATAAGATTCATATATTGATTCTTTCAGAACCGAGAAATCAATATCCATTTTTACATAAAATCCTGTACCAATATTCAGAAGCTGATGATATGGACAGTGCATTGTAGAGTAATTATGTATTCTCTGTGCGGCTGTAAGAGGATAGCACTGGAGTTTTACACCATTGACGCAAAATTCTTTCATTACCTTTTAATCCTTTCTTTTTATTAGGAAAAGTATGTTTCAATAAAGGCTGTAAGAGCTTCTTCATAAACTGCTTTATTCTCATAGTAGCTGGCTCCGTGTCCTGCATTATCAATGAGCAGCTTTTCTACCGGAGAATTGCAAACCTCATAATTTTTTTCAGTCATCCATACAGGAACGAACAAATCATTCTTTCCATGAATTAGCAGAACAGGTCTGTCGGTTGATTTCAGTGCAGTAACAGTTGAATAATCTTTAAATCTGTAACCTGCCTTTTTCTGAGTCAATGAATCACAGATATTCATTACAGGGAAAGGCGGCAAGTGGTAATCTCTCTTTAAAATATGAGCGAAGACTTCATAGGGAGATGTAAAAGCACAGTCAGAAACAGCGCCTTTAACTTCCTTTGGAAGGTCATTGAAACCGAGTGTCATAAGGGCAGTAGTAGCACCCATTGAAACACCGTAAAGAAGGATCTGAACATCGGAACCGAAACGGTCAACAGTATAATTGATCCATTTCATACAGTCAAATCTGTCCAGTATACCAAATCCGACATAATTTCCTTCGCTTTCACCATGAGCACGAAGGTCAACTATCAGCATGTCAAAATCCATGTCAAGATAATATTTGGCCATTGCACAAAAATTTCCCAGTCCATTGCTTGTGTAGCCGTGAAGACAAATCACAATACGCTTTCCTGGATTTTTGCAGGCAAGATAATGACCGCTGAGTTTGATACCATCTCCCGCATTAATTGTAATATGCTCGAGAGGCTGTTCCAGCAGCCATTCCTTCGCTGGATGTATCATTTTTTTATACTCGTTCCATTTTTCTTCATCTGCCATTTCTTTAAGGTCAACACGAACCTCATATTGTCTTGGGATGACGCTGTTAAACAGTTTAACTGCTCCGGCAAGGGAAGCACCTGCACCTATAGCGGCAACACTGCCGGCGGCAAAAATAAATTTGGATATGCTCAAATCAATCACTCACCTTATTTTTTTCCTATTTTACCACGTTTTATAAGGTCGGTCAATAATCTTTCAGGAATTTTTGTTGCCTTCAGACAAGGTTTGTGATATAATTTAAAAAGAGATATTTTATGCAATATATCTATATTTAAAACTGATAATCTAACTTAACACTAATAGACACGTGTCATAATTGAAAGTGAGGATAACATGAGATGCACACTAAAAATAAAAGCATTCAGTATGGCAGCTGCAATAGCTTCCGCACAAATTTTAAGTAATGCTTTATGCGCAGAAGCATATGAATATGAAGATCATAGCCTTTGTCAATCGGTAGGTTCTACTGACAGCAATGCCGAGATCAGTTTTACTGAAATACAAACTTCTGCTTCAGAAGATAATGAAACAACCGGAGAAGGTTATATTTACAATATGCTTAATACAGATGAAGAGCGCATATTTTATAACAGACTTCTTGCTGCCTGCAGGGAAGTTGATGAATCCTATGATTATTATGATACTACTCCATATGCTGGATACGATGATCTTCAGATCGACTATAGACTTGCGCAGGAAATTGCCTGGCTGTTTCATTATGACCATCCGGAATTTTATTGGATAGAACCCAGAATCTGGCTGAATTATACCGGAATAGCGTTCAGCATATATGAAGATTATAAAGACGGAAGCAACAGAAGTGCCGTAACAAAGCTTATTGAAAACAGCAAAGCAAAATATGTATCAAAGGCTCTTTCCTATGAAAACGAATATGACAGGGCAAAATTCCTTTTTGATGAACTGAGAAAAAATGTTTCCTATGGATCTGGTGAATTTGATCAGTCAGCAGTTTCTGCTTTTCTTGATGAAAGGACAGTCTGCTCCGGTTACAGCAAAGCATACTCAATATTATGCAGTGAAGTTGGTGTGGAATCAGTAATCATCACAGGTTATAATCACGGATGGAATGCAATAAAGATTTATGATAAATGGTATCTTGCAGATGTAACAAATGGTCATTTTCTGTATTCCGATGACGAAATGCACCAGCATGATGTGAATACCGGGAATAAATATACTATGACATTAACATCGGAAACCGGAGAAAAAGAAACTATCACTTTTTATATGCACGATACAGCTGCTCTGAAATATCCGGTGTATTATGACAGTTTTCCTGAATGTAGCTCATCATATATCCCTTTAGGTGATATAAATACGGACGGTTTAATAAATATCACAGATGCCGCTTATATTCTTGAAATATATTCAAATAATGCAGCAGGCTATCAGGCGGACATTTCAGATGATCAGAAATCAGCAGGAGATGTAAATCGTGATGATTCAATTAATATAATTGACGCAGAACTTATTCTGAAATATTATTCATGTTATGCTGCAGGGATTGATGTCAGCTGGAGCAGTATACTGAGCGGCAAATAAGACGAACTTTTTATTGACTATTTCTTACATATGTGATATTATTTTATCATAGGAATTAATGTATCCTAAAATAACAGTTTTGAGAGGTGCAGATATGATAGAAATTAAAGAATACAGAGGACATATACGTAACTGGGAAGATAGAT
>JBJERG010000187.1:0-4593 GCA_051882155.1 Ruminococcus sp. | reverse complement strand
TTTGCGTTTGTGCAATATTGACAAATAATTAAAGGGTATTTCTCTTTTCTAACATCTTGATTTTATGCAGAATACAGTGTATAATATATACATAGAACGAACGGAGCAGAAAGCCCGCATTGGATATAGTGCATGGGATCCTTTGCGTGTTTCCGGCGTATTACCTCTCATCTTAATTAAATCTATTATAAAAAAACGGACTGTTCATGCAGTCTGTTTTTTATATGCAGCCATTTTTGGCAGAAAGGAACATATTATGAATTTACTGGAGCTTGCTAAAACAAGATATTCTGTAAGAGGATATTTACCAAAGCCTGTTGAAAAGGAAAAGCTTGACTACATTCTGGAATGCGGACGTGTGGCACCCACCGGTGTAAACGCTCAGCCCCAGAGGATACTTGTGGTAAACACACCTGAGGGCATGGAAAAAATGGGCAGAGCTGCGGGTATACCGGGACTTTACAATGCTCCTGCCGCAATAATCGTATGCGTTGAACCCGAATGTTCATGGACACGGAAATATGATGAGCATAACATTCATGAGATAGACGCAACTATCGTTACAGACCACATGATACTTGCTGCAACGGAACAGGGACTTGGATCACTCTGGATGTGCAGGTTCAAGCCGGAGGTTATACGCAGTGAGTTTAATATTCCGGATAAATATGTGCCTGTGAACGTTCTGCTGATAGGTTATCCTTCACCTGACGCAGTATACAAGTCACCTGACCGTCATGACGCTGAAAATCTCAGAAAGCCGTTATCCGAAACGGTTACTTATGGGACATTTTGATTAAAAAAATAAAAGTTTTTATCAAAAAGCGCACAGAAATTAAAAGTTTTTTGGTCCAGCTATTTTTCAAAAATGCTGGTCGCCCTCCGCAGAGGGCGAAATGCTCCATAGTAAAAGATTATTGTGCGTTAAATTAAGAGAATATAATAAAATTCCGCATTGTAAATTAGCTTAACCATACAATCAAGGATAAATCAGAAAGCCTTGTAAACCGTACAGTAAAAGCTATCAATGCGGAATTTTTATAGTCAGCAAAAGCGGGAGCACAGCGACCAATTTTTGCGGTCTGCTGAAGTCTTGTCAGATTTAAGAGAATTTTTGTTGTTATCTGTTTCAGATACATTCTGTTTTAAAAAGATTTTATCCGTCCGCAAGATTTGTCACTTCGTTCCGCTCTTGCTAAGTACGCAAATTTCGCATTTGACTTTGATTGTAAAATAAACAAGGCTTTCTGCCCGATGCTTTTATTCGGACGGAAAGCCTTTTATTATGCGAAATTTGCTTTTTGTTTATGTCCTTAATTTGCCGCACGATAATCTTTTACTATGGAGCATTTCGCCCTCTGCGGAGGGCGACCAGCATTTTTGAAAAATAGCTGGACCAAAAAACTTTTAATTTCTGTGCGCTTTTGAATACGAACTTTTATCTATTTGCAAAATTTCTCTTCCATGTCACTTATCATATCAACACGGACAGCGTGTCTGCCGCCTTCAAAGGGCGTATCCACAAACAGCTCAGCAAGCTCCAGCGCAACGCCAACGCCTAATGTTCTTGCACCCATGCACATTACATTTGCATCATTGTGAAGCCTTGTGTATTTTGCAGAGAAATGATCAGCGCAAAGTGCCGCACGAATGCCCTTTACCTTATTTGCCGCCAGTGACATTCCTATTCCTGTACCGCAGATGAGTATCCCTCTTGAACCTTCATCTGAAACAACAGCTCTGCCTACCTTTTCAGCAATAACGGGATAATCCACACGTCCGCCGTCACCGCCCATATCTTCTACTGTATGTCCCTTTTCTTTCAGAAGCTCAGTTACTGCCGCCTTCATCTCATAGCCTGCATGATCGCAGCCAATATAAATTTTCATAAATATACCTCAATTCTTACTGTCAAGCCTGTCCTTTTCTGCCTTGACAAGCTGTAAATATCTCGCTTCAAGCTGTTCAGGTCTTTCTGCATCACAGAAAACAGCACTTCTGCAAAGCCCTGCACCGTTCTGAAGCCTTGCTTCCGCTGATACAAGAACCGCTTCCGGTGAATATTCAGCCATATAATCAGCCGCTCCGTCACCTGTAAGCAGTACCCTGCCATATTCTGAAAGTTTTTCCAGAAGCTCCTCCTCCGGAATAAGCATATCCTCCATGAGAACGGTACAGATTCTGTCACTGCCAAAATGATAAATCCCTGCGTACACAAGACCTTTTCTTGCCTTCATAACTGCACATACTGTACCTTCACCTGCTGTGTTTGCCTGAAAGCAAAGGGATTTAAGGGTGGACACTCCGCAGCAGGGCGTGTCAAGTGCAAAGGACATTGCCTTTACAGCTGCAATGCCTATTCTCAGCCCGGTATAGGATCCCGGACCTGCTGCCACTGCAATTTTATCTATCTCACTGAGAGAAAGTCCTGTATCATCAAGCAGGCGTTCAACCAGCGGAAGTATTACCTGTGAATGAGTACGCTTTGTATATACAAGCTGCTGTGCCAGAATTATGTCCGTTTCGCTGTCATAAATTGCAGCTGCCGCAACAGTTCCGGAAGTATCAATACCCAGTATTCGCAAAGCGTTCATCTCCTTCAATTATTATTTTTCTTGTGTCGTCATCAACACGGCTTATTATTATACGGATAACATTCTCCGGAAATGCGTCCTCTATATTTTCTGACCACTCAACAGCGAAAACGCTTTTCTCCAGCGGGTAATCGTAAAATCCAGTGGTTTCCAGTTCGTCACTGCTTTCAATGCGGTACATATCAAAATGATAAAGGGAGAGTCTGCCCTTCCCGTGATATTCATTTACTATTGCAAAGGTAGGAGAAGACACCTCATCAGGCAGTCCCATGCCTTTGGCAAGACCTCTTGTAAAGGTTGTCTTTCCTGCACCTAAATCGCCATAGTAGGCAATGCAGTCCCCTGCCCTTAAAAGCTTTCCGATATTCTCCGCAAGAGCTATGCTTTCCTCCGGTGAATGGGTTATAAACTCATATTTCATGGTCTTAGAACAGCCCTGTGATATTGCCGTCATTGTCGCAGTCAATGCGAAGTGCGGCAGGTGCTTTGGGAAGTCCGGGCATTGTCATAATGTTTCCAGTCAGAACAACGATAAATCCTGCGCCTGCGGAAAGTGTTACGTCACGTACAGTTATCTTGAAATTCTCAGGCTTTCCGAGAAGGGTCGGATCGTCGGAAAGTGAATACTGGGTCTTGGCAATACATACAGGCAGATCGCCGTGACCAAGTTTTTCTATCTGGTCAATTGCCTTTGCCGCCTGTGCTGTAATGTTGACGCCGTCAGCACGGTAAATTTCCTTTGCAATCTTCTCGATCTTCTCAGGAATGGACAGCTTTGTATCATAAAGCACATGGAAGTCAGACTTCTTTGTTTCAATAGTTCTGCAAACCTGCTGTGCAAGGTCGATTCCACCCTTTCCGCCCTTGGCAAATACTTCTGCCAGAGAGAAATCTGCACCGAGGTTTTCACAGAATTTCTGTACATATGCAAGCTCTGCATCTGTATCCGTTGCAAAACGGTTTATAGCCACAACTACAGGAACGCCGTACTTCTGCATATTTTCAATATGCACCTGGAGATTTACGATGCCCTTTGCAAGTGCGTCAAGATTTTCCTCTGTAAGCTCGTTCTTGGGAACGCCGCCGTTATATTTAAGGGCACGGACAGTTGCAACCAGTACAACGCAGTCAGGCTTCAATCCGCCGTAACGGCACTTAATATCAAAGAACTTCTCAGCACCCAGGTCAGAGCCGAAGCCTGCTTCTGTAATGCAGTAGTCACCCAGCTTCAGTGCAAGGCGTGTTGCTCTGATAGAATTACAGCCGTGAGCGATATTTGCAAAAGGTCCGCCGTGGATAAATGCAGGTGTATTTTCAAGGGTCTGTACGAGGTTGGGCTTCAGTGCGTCCTTAAGAAGGGCAGTCATTGCGCCGTTTGCGCCAAGATCCTTTGCATAAACAGGATTTCCGTCAAGGTCGTATGCCACCAGTATCTTTCCAAGTCTTTCCTTCATATCCGCAAGGTTGGCAGACAGACAGAGAATAGCCATAACCTCAGAGGCAACTGTTATCTGGAAGCTGTCAGAACGTGGTATACCATCAACCTTGCCACCCAGACCGATTACAATATTACGGAGCGCTCTGTCATTCATATCCAGAACACGCTTCAGCATGATTCTTCTCTGGTCAATTCTCAGCTCATTGCCCTGCTGCATATGGTTGTCAAGCATTGCGCAGAGGAGATTGTTTGCGGCTGTTATAGCGTGCATATCACCTGTAAAGTGCAGATTGATATCCTCCATGGGAACTACCTGGGCATATCCGCCGCCTGCTGCGCCGCCTTTGATTCCGAATACCGGTCCGAGTGAAGGCTCTCTCAGTGCAAGAACAGCATTTTTGCCGATCTGACCCATAGCTTCCGCAAGACCTACGCTTATGGTTGTTTTACCTTCGCCGGCAGGTGTGGGGTTGATAGCTGTTACAAGAATAAGCTTGCCGTCCGGCTTGCTTTCCAGCTTTTTGAAAAGTTCCTCCGAGAGCTTTGCCTTGTAATGACCAT
>JBJERG010000186.1:0-4611 GCA_051882155.1 Ruminococcus sp. | reverse complement strand
CATATTTTTTCTCTCGATCTTACAGCACTTTTGTCAGGTGCAAAGTACAGAGGAGATTTTGAAGAACGTTTAAAACATTGCCTCCAGGAAGCAGCGGAGAATAAAAATATTATTCTTTTTATAGATGAACTTCATACAATAGTAGGGGCAGGTGCTGCTGAAGGTGCCATAGATGCAGCCAATATATTAAAGCCTCAGCTTGCAAGAGGAGAAATAAAAATAATAGGTGCAACTACTACAGATGAATTTCATAGGTTTATAGAAAAAGACAGTGCTCTTGAAAGGCGTTTTCAGCCGATAAAAATATCAGAGCCTGATGAAGATAAATGTATGACCATTTTGCGTGGATTGAGAAAAACCTATGAAAGTTTTCATGAAGTCAAAATAAATGATGATGTTTTGCGTGCTGCAATAGACTATTCCGTAAGATATATACATGACAGAAGTCTTCCTGATAAGGCAATAGACCTTCTTGATGAAGCGTGCTCACGTACAAGAATAAGAAGCAGCGAATATGATGAGGAAAGCAAAATTGTTATGAAATCGGATGTTGCAGCAGTTGTATCAGTACGAACAGGGATTCCAGCTGATAAAATAAGTGAGGAGCAAAAACAAAAACTTATTACACTTTCCGAGGAACTGAAAAAGAAAGTAATTGGTCATGATTGTGCAATAGACAGACTTAGTGCAGCACTTATTCGTGCAAGAACAGGTCTTGCAGATTCCCATAAACCAATAGGCTGTTTTCTATTTACAGGACCGACAGGTGTTGGAAAGACAGCACTTGCAAAGGCCCTTGCACAGCATTTGTTTGATGATAAAAGTAGTTTTATACGTTTAGATATGTCAGAATATATGGAAAAACACGCTGTATCAAAACTAATCGGAGCGCCTCCAGGATACGTAGGATTTGAAGAAGGAGGAAGACTTTGTGAGCTTGTAAGGAATAATCCATACAGTGTTATTCTTTTTGATGAAATTGAAAAAGCACACCCTGATATAACACATCTTCTTCTGCAGATAATGGATGATGGAACTCTAACAGACTCCGGAGGAAGAAAAACAGACTTTACAAATACTCTTCTTATATTGACATCAAATGCAGGTGCATCTAAAACAAATGCAGGTAATACAATGGGATTTGTTTCAGCAGATATGGATTCAAAAGCAAATGAATCCAGGTATACAGAAGAATTAAAGAGATATTTTTCTCCGGAATTTCTTGGCCGGCTTGATGCAATAATTCCTTTCTCCAGATTGAGTTCAGATAATCTAAAAACTATAGCTCGTCAGCTTTTGGAAGAACTAAGTGAACGTATGTTAAAGCTGGAAATAACGATGGAATTTACACCTGAAGCCGTTGATCGGTTGGCTGCAGCTCCGGCAACAAATAGTTATGGTGCACGTCAAATGAAGCATTATCTTACTGAACAGGTCGAAAATGTGATTGCTGAAATGCTTTTACAGCAAAAAATAAGTTCTGGTGATTTAATAAAGCTTTCTGCCGATAAGAATGGATTTTATATACCGGACAAAGCGTTAATTTGAAAGCATTTCTAAATAAAAGGGATAGAATTCCCTTTGATATCTAAGCATTCACGTGTTATACTATCATTGCGGAAGAAAATATTTTTCGCAGATAAAACATCAGTGAATATCAATAAAATGTAACATGAAAAAGGAGGATAAATCATGAAGGGCACATTTACTCAGAAGGGCAAGGAAGCCATGGAAAGATTTAAGATGGAATCAGCAAGTGAGATGGGCGTAAACCTGAAGCAGGGTTATAATGGTGATCTGACAGCAAGAGAAGCAGGTTCTATCGGCGGTCAGATGGTCAAGAAAATGATTGACGCTTATAAGAATCAGTAACCGATTTTCATCAATTATAAAAAAACTGCTGTCTGTAAAATACGCAGACAGCGGCTTTTTATTGAATGCAATAGTGCGTTTTGTCGATTTTAACCGATGAAAAGTTGTTGACATTCAGACTTTAATGTGTTATACTGTAATTGCGGTGATAAACCGCAAATAAAATTTTAATTTCACCTGCAGCAGCGTCCATTCAAGAAAATGGACGCTGCTTTTTTACATAAAAAGCAGCGCTAAAAGCTATAATATTGCTCTATTAGGAAATGATATTGCTATATTTACAATTTTAGAAAGAAAATAATATAAGCAAGATTGACAATCTGATAGAAATTGTATAAAATAAGAAGGGATATCATGCAAATTAGGAGGATATTTTAATGAATATTGTTGTTGCACAGTCAGGCGGTCCTACCTGCGCAATAAATGCGTCGCTTGTAGGAGTATTCCGTGAAGCTATGAAGGTCCAGGAGATAGACGCAATTTTCGGTTCAGTAAATGGTATCGAAGGTGTTATAGATGACAGACTTATTGACTTGAAAACCATGTTCAGAACTGATAATGATGTGGAACTTCTTCGTCAAACTCCGTCTACAGTGCTTGGTTCATGCAGATATAAGCTTGCAGACAGCAGCAAGGATGATACTGCTTACAAAAAAATCGTTCAATGTTTTATCCGCAGACAGATAGGAGCGTTTTTCTATATAGGCGGAAATGATTCAATGGATACTGTAATGAAGCTTTCCCAGTATGTTAAGGAACAGGGACTTGATGTAAAAGTAATTGGAATACCCAAAACAATAGATAATGACCTTTGCATAACAGACCATACACCTGGTTTTGGTTCAGCTGCAAAATATGTTGCCGTAACAATGCAGGAGATAATTCGTGACAGTGCGGTGTACAGCATCCCATCTGTAACTATAGTTGAAATTATGGGAAGACATGCAGGGTGGCTTGCTGCATCAAGTGCAATTCTTCATGCAAATAATCAGGCAGCGCCTCACCTTATATATGTTCCTGAACGTCCTCTTACGCTGGAGCGTTTCTTTGATGATCTGCGCTGTGAAATGGCAAAGCATCAGGCTGTGGTTGTTGCAGTATCCGAAGGTGTAGAAGTACAGGAAGCCGGCTGTGAGGAATATCAGTCCGGTGTTACTGACAGCTTCGGACATAAATATCTATCTGGAATAGGCAAATTTCTCGAAAATGCAGTCCGCAGTGAATTTGGCTGTAAGGTGCGTTCTATTGAACTGAATGTTATGCAGAGATGTTCTTCACATATTGGTTCAGCTACCGATATACGTGAGGCAGAGGAAATTGGTGCGGCAGGCGTAAGATGTGCGCTTAGCGGTGAAACAGGAAAGGTAATGGTATTCCGTAGAGTGAGAACAGAGCCTTATACTGTGGTAATTGAGCCGGCACCTGCTGAATCTATTGCAAACAGAGAAAAATATCTGCCCTCTTCTTATATAAACGAATCAGGCAATAATATTACGGATAAGGCGCTTTCATATTTTATGCCGCTGATACAGGGTGAGCCGAATATTATTATGAAGAATGGTATTCCTGAACATTTCCTTATCCGTGATGATATACTAAGGTAAATTTCAGAAAATATTCTATAAACCTGGAGGTGTATTGTAATGCTTACATTTGAAAAAGTGAAGACAGATGAAGATATTATTGAATGTGCAAGGCTTGCTGCGGAGATCTGGAATCAGCATTTTATTTCTATTCTGTCTCAGGAACAGATAGACTATATGGTCAGCCAGTTTCAGTCCGAAAGAGCTTTGCATGACCAGATAGAGGAGGAAGGCTATACATATTATTTCTTTGTGGCAGACGGAAAGCGTGTGGGGTATTTCGGGATCTGTCCAAAGGATGATAATACCATGTTCCTTTCAAAAATCTATATGAAGAAATCATACCGTGGCAACGGTTATGCGTCAAGGGGCTTTGAATTTATCAAGGAACAGGCAAAGGCTCACGGCTGTTCAAAGGTATGGCTTACAGTAAATCGTCATAATGAGGATTCCATTGCAGTATATGAGCATTGGGGAATGAAATGCGACGGGGTCAAGACTACTGAAATAGGTAAAGGCTTCATAATGGATGATTATGTTTACAGTTATTCTGTTGAATGATATGAATGAGAAAATGAAATACATAAGACCCGCATCGGCAGAAGATGCTTCACGTATTGCTGAGATCATCGTTACAAATTACCGTATCAATTTCTATCCGTTTTTTCATAATGATTCATACTATTTTGGTGAATTAAATGTTGTGAAAATGGCTGCTGAATATTCAGATGGTTCACAAGAACTGAGAAACAGCTATGTGTATGATGATGGCGTGGTTAAAGGTATTATCCGTATTTCAGGGCATGAGGTGAAAAAGCTTTATGTTGAACCGCAGTTTCAGAGTCAGGGCATTGGAGCCAAGTTGCTGGAATTTGCTGTTCATAAACTGGAGGTATCTGAACTCTGGGCACTTGAATATAACACCCGAGGCATTTCATTCTATCAGAAAAACGGCTTTAAACTGACCGGAGAAAAGATAATGGAGGACGAATGGATTCCTCTGCTGAAAATGGTTCGGGCATAATGACAATTATTTGTATGCAAAATATAAAATAACCGGGAAGAACTTGTGTGTTCTTCCTGTTTTTCTTTAAATAAAGTTTGTGAAAAAATTATCAATCATAGGCTTTCACTTTTGTTTTATATAATTAAATCT
>JBJERG010000185.1:0-4628 GCA_051882155.1 Ruminococcus sp. | reverse complement strand
CCGATCTAGTGTAGTACTATGCAGTGCTGCATGATATATAACCGCATGATAATGAACTGAGGAAAAATGTCTGTTATGAATTAATGCGGATTATGAGGTGAAAAGGAGTATTATCATGAAGAAAACAATTAAAAGGAGCCTTGCTTTTCTGACGGGATTGCTGACAATGCAGTTTTCTCTTTCAGCAGCTGTTCCTGTCACCACAATGAAAGCAGAGGCAGCAGAAAGTTCTGTTCTTGCATTTCCGGGTGCAGTAGGAGGAGGCCGCTATGCTACAGGCGGCAGAGGCGGCGAAGTTGTTCACGTTACGAATCTGAATGACAGCGGTGCAGGCTCATTCCGTGACGCAGTAAGCAAATCCAATCGCATTGTTGTGTTCGATGTCAGCGGTACAATTGAGCTTCAGAGCAATATTCTGGTTTCAAGCAATGTTACCATTGCCGGTCAGACAGCGCCGGGCGGTTCGGGCATAACTCTGAAAAATTACAAGATGGGCATGAGCGGAGATAATATTATATGCCGTTACATAAGCTCACGTCCCGGTCCCTATAAGGCAACAAGCAGCGGCAACGATGCCTGGGGCGGTGCAAAGGGTTCAAATTCAATTATTGACCACTGCTCAATGAGCTGGACAACTGACGAGCAGTGGGGTTTATACTCGAACAATGAATATTATACTGTTCAGTATTCTGTTATAGGTCCTGCCGATTCATGGGGCGGACACAGCAAGGGAATACACGGATTCGGTCTGATGATGGGTAAGGGCTACAGTACCTTTGACCATAACCTTATCGTACATAATGTTTCACGAAATTTCAGAGGTAAGGTTGTAGGTACAGAAACTGCTGATTTTACCAACAATGTTATTTACAACTGGGCGTATCAGACTGCTTACGGTACAATCGGACATCTGAATTACACAAATAATACCCTGAAAATGGGCAATGGAACCACCGGCGGAAAACATTATGTCAGTGTAGACAGCAGCACAAGTCCGGAGAATTTCAAAATTTTCCTCAGCGGCAACCGTATGCTTAATCAGGACGGCTCTGTTTATCCGGACGTTACTTATAACAACTGGGCAGGAATTACCTATAAATCCGGACTTGGAAAGGACGAATCCAATACAAAGAGTGAAACTGCATTTGAAACCATTGTAAACGGCGTAAATGTTTCCACCGCTCTTACTGCTGAAAGTGCCGAAGCTTCCTTTGAGAATGTAGTTAATTTTGCAGGAAACGGTATTTCTCCGGATGTGAGAACCGCAGCTGACAAACAAGCTGCATATGAAACAAAAACCGGTACAGGAAATTTAAGCGGTACAGCTGCATATTCTGACGCTGATGATGCTCAGAAGGCTAACCTTGATAAATACAAAATTCAGTGCGGAGTAACTTACGAATATCCTGCACCGGTACTTGAAAAGACCATTACTGATACAGATAATGACGGTATGGCGGATGAATGGGAACTTGCAAGAGGACTTGATCCAAATGACCCGTCGGATACGAACGGCGATTACTGCGGAAAAGGCTATACCAATATTGAATATTATATAAACGACCTTACCGTAAATTCATTCCCGGAGGGTGTAGTTGAAACATCACCGCTTACAGCTCCTGTTAAAACAATCTCGGCTTTTGAAACAATTGAGGCTGAAAATTTCGACGATCAGAGCGGAGTGAAAACCGAAGACTGCTCCGAAGGCGGTCAGAATGTAGGATACATTGAAAACGGCGATTACATCATGTTCCGCAATGTGGATTTCGAAGAGGGCGCAAGGAGCTTTACCGCACGTATATCCGGCGGTCAGGACAACTGCGGAATTGAAGTATATGTTGACAGTATGGAGGGAATTCCTGCGGCAAAATGCAGTATTCCCAAAACCGGCGGATGGCAGGACTGGACAGATGTTTCCTGCAATACCTCAAAAATTACCGGTAAGCATACGCTTTATCTTAAATTTACCGGCGGCGAAGGATATTTGTTCAATATAAATAACTTTGTTTTCGGACGTGACGCAATTCCGCTTAGCGGAAGCCTTATTAAAAATCTTTCTGTTAATGACACGGATAACAGTGCCGACTGGCAGATTCAGGAGGGCTTTGCAGAAGGCGCACTGATTTTCGGTGACAGAGATTTCACTGCATTAAATGTTCCGCCGGAGCTTGATGGTGCGGAATACATAAAAACTGCCTGTGATTCCAAAAATTACGCAGATGCTCTGGGAGAATTCACAGCCGGTGATGACGCAGAGATCTATGTGGCTCTTGATACAAGAGTAAATCCCGTTCCGGAATGGCTCAGTGAGTGGGAAAAAACAGAGCTTACCTTGACAAGCTCCAATGATGTTGCCTTCGGATTGTATAAAAAGGAGGTCAAGGAGGGTGAAAAGGTAATCCTCGGCTCTAACAGCCAGTCAACCTACTGCGTAAATTACTTCGTTCTTGCAATGGAGAAAAAAGAAATCATAGAAGAAGTAAAAGGCGATGTGAACGCTGATGAAGCATTCACCCTTGCTGATATTGTAATGATGCAGAAATGGCTGCTTCGTGCCGGTGATATTACCGATATTGAAGCCGGCGATCTTAACGAAGACGGCAAGGTTAATATTTTTGATCTGTGTATCATGAAGCAGATGATCACTGAATCATAAAAGTATACTGATATACATAATGCCTGCAGGAGAATGATATCCCTTGCAGGCATTTTTGTTTTTATTCAGTTTCGCCATTGGCGATTTTCTCAGCCAGTTCACTCAGATAAACCCACCTGTCCATTTTTTCAGAAAGAAGACTTTCAAGCTGTTCCTTCTTTTCGGACAGCTCCTGGAGCATCACATAATCGGTGGAGCATTCAGAAATTGCCTTTTCCGTGTCAGCTATGTTCTGTTCAATTTCAGCAATATCATCATCGATTGTTTCATATTCACGCTGTTCTTTAAAGGAAAACTTGATTTTTTTCTTTCCGATAAATGCTCGTTCCTTCTTTTCGGTCTGCTTCCTGTTTATGCCGCTGTCACTGTCGGGAATCTTTTTTTCTGCAAAATTGCTGTAATTTCCGTTGTACCTGTTAATAGTGCCCTTTCCTGTAAGTTCCCATATTTCAGAAGCCGTTTTATCAAGGAAATATCTGTCGTGGGATATTGCAATAACTGCACCGCTGAAATTTTCAAGATAATCCTCTAAAATTGTAAGAGTTGATATGTCAAGGTCATTTGTATGTTCGTCCAGAATGAGAATATTCGGTGCTGTCATAAGTATTTTGAGAAGATAAAGCCTTTTTCTTTCGCCGCCCGAGAGCTTTTCGATTTTATTCCACTGAAGCTCAGGCGTAAAAAGGAATCTTTCCAGCATCTGAGCCGCTGTTATTGTTCCCTCTGGTGTCTGTATGCGGTCGGCGGTTTCTCTGATGTATTCAATGACACGCATGGACAGATCCATGCTTTCACATTCCTGTGAAAAATATCCTGTCTTAACGGTATCGCCCACATCAATTGAACCGCTGTCCGGCTGTATTACGCCGGCAATCATTTTTATGAGGGTGGATTTGCCGGTACCGTTGTTTCCCACAATGCCGATTCTTGAATTTCTGGGAATATTGCAGGAAAAATCCTTTATCAGTTGTCTGCCCTCAATAGATTTTGAAATATTAAAAAGCTCAATGGTCTTCTTTCCGAGTCTTGATGAAATGGACTGTATGCTCATTCTGGCGGTTTCAGCAGGCTTTTCTCTGTTTTCAATCTCATGGAATCTTTCGATCCTGTCCTTTGATTTTGTACCTCTTGCACGAACGCCTCTTCTTATCCATTCAAGCTCACGTCTGTACAATGTACGGTTTTTGCGTTCCTTTGCCTCAGCGTCTGCTTCACGCTGTGCCTTCTGTTCGAGATAGGTACTGTAATTGCCCTCATATTCATAGAGCTTACCGTTATCAACTTCAACGATTTTACGGGTGATCCTGTTGAGAAAATACCGGTCATGGGTGACCATAACTATTGCGCCACGGTATCTTTTAAGCTGTTCTTCCAGCAGCTCTATCGTTTCATTGTCGATATGGTTTGTAGGTTCGTCCATAAGCAGAATATCACTTGGCTGTATCAGTGCCGACGCTATGCCTGCACGTCTTCTTTCACCGCCGGAAAGGGAACTGATATCCCTTGTGAAGTCGGAAATGCCCATTTTTCCAAGTATGGATTTTGCCTCGAATTCCTTTGCTTCCTTTAAATCTTCAGGCAGATGCAGCATAACCTGTTCCAGTACACTGCCATGTTCTTCAAATTCCGGAATCTGAGGAAGATATGAGATTCTGATACCCTTTGTGCGGATTATTTCGCCCGTATCAGCTTCTTCTGCACCGGCAAGTATTTTCAGCAAGGTGGATTTTCCCGTTCCGTTTATGCCTATAATACCAACCTTGTCACCTTCATTCAGAAAGAATGAGGCATTGTCAATGACCTTGCGTTCCATATATGTTTTTGAAATATTTTGTGCTGACAGTAATATCATTCCGTGCTCCTTTGAGGTTTCTGTTTTTAATACTTTGCATTTATTATATCATACAGAATCCTAAAAAGCAATATAAAGAATTAAAGCAATACCTGTGAAATGTGTATCTCTCCGAGATCG
>JBJERG010000184.1:0-4646 GCA_051882155.1 Ruminococcus sp. | reverse complement strand
AATATGCGGTTACATCTGCGCTGGTGGTTTCAGAGGGTACTGATGCCGTTACTGACATAAGCATTGAGTATCCGAATACTATTACAAACGGAAGAATTATTATCTGCATAAGTATAGCTTTGTCATTGAAAGCACTTCGCAGTTCTTTTTTTGCCACTGTAAGCATATCTTTTATGAACATGAAGCTTCACTCCTTTCCGTTGTTCTGATTCTGTGCAGTGTATGATGAGTAAATATCATAAAATGCGTCTTCAAAGGAACGCCCGTTCATGTAATTCTCAATAGTATCATCACTTACGATTTTTCCGTCAATAATAATAGCTGCACGGTCGCATACTCTTTCAACAAGATCAAAAAGATGTGTTGAAATAATAATGCACTTGCCCTCCGACTTCATTCTCAGGATAAATTCCCGGACTTCTCTTGCAGCAATAATATCAAGTCCGTTTGTAGGCTCATCAAAGATAATGAAATTCGGATCGTGAAGAACGGAAATAACAAGGGACACTTTCTGGCGCATACCCTGGGAAAGCTTGCTTATTTTGGTATCCGCAAATGAATTTACACCAAATTCCGAGAAAAGTTTTTCCTTACGTACAGAGGCTGTTTCCTTTGGGATATGGTAAAGTTCTGAAAAAAAATCGAACATGGAAGAAGCTGTGGCTTTCATATCAAGCTTAAGGTCAGTTGTGAGAAAGGCAAATTTTGAACGGATCTCCGTACTGTTTTTCACTGCACTTACGCCGTCATACAGAATTTCACCGCTGTCCGGCTTTATCAGTGTTGAAAGCATTCGCATGGTGGTGGTTTTGCCCGCACCGTTTGGTCCTAAAAGTCCGAATACTTCTCCCGAATGTGCAGTAAAACTTATTCCTGATACAGCGGATTTTGTTTTGCTTTTTATATCAAGGGATTTGCGCTGTTTGCTGTTTATGGGAAATGTTTTTACAAGATTCTTTACCTCAAGGGTGTGCATAGTAAAAATTCTCCTTTCAGTTAGTCTGGATTTTTTTGTTTTTTATACGCAGAATAAAAAAACAGACGCAGAGAAGCGCCATTGATACAGGCAGTATCTTTATGCTTATTCCATATCCCGTGGATTCGGTTATTTTACCGAAAAATGCAAAGAACAGAACGTCAAATATGGTTGCGGCAGAAGTGATAAATCCCACCGCAGTTCCGGAAGTTTCTGGTGTAAAAAAGCCTGTCATCATGATAACGTTTGTAGGCCATATTATAGAAAAGGCAAGCCCCGAAAGACAGAGAAGCCATATGCCGTTTCTTTCCAGAAGAATGCCTGATATATATAAAACGGCTGCTGTGCCTAAAAACAGCGTCATACTTTGCATAACGCCGATTTTCTGTACGATGGGTGCAAAAATAAGTCTTCCCAGGGTTATTCCGCCAAAGAACAGTGACAGGAACATTGCTGATTTTTCAACGGTATAGCCAAGATATTCGCTGCCATATGTGGTAAGAACATTCTGAATGCCATGCTCTGCGGTGTAATATAGTCCGCATATTACAATAAAAAGAATGCTTTTGGGATTTCTGAGGACAGAAAGAAAGCTGTATTTCTTCTTTTCCGATGAAGCTGTATTTTCCTCCGGAAAACGTGAAAAAACAAGCAGCAGAACAGCTGCAGCAGCCAGCAGAAGCAGAAGAACATTCAGAATATGCCAGCCTGTAAGATTGGCAGGAGAATTGGCGGTGGACAGACCCTTGTCAGCCACCTGTCCTCCGATCTTCTGAACGCCGGTTATTCCGATGCCCTGTGTAAATCCAAGAAAATTCGTGAAAAATGCAGGAGAAATAAAAAGCAACGGTGAAATAATGTTGACAGATGTTGATATCATTGTGGATGCACCCATGCTGAATATCATACAGCTGAGAAGTACAGCATAATTTTCCGTGACGGTATAGCAAAATAATGCGCTCATCCATACAGAGATCATTATTATCAGAAAGGTTTTCTTTTTCAGTCTGTCGATAAGCAGTCCGCCTGCAAATAGAAAGATCATATTGCCGATATAGCTCATCATGATTATCATGTTTGAGCCTGTTTCAGAAAGGCTGAATGCGTCCGCAAAAAGCGGCAGAAAAACACCTCTTGCCCCGTCACTTGCACCTGTGATGATCATTATAAGAATGCAGAATGCGGTTATCAGAATCTGATTAAGTGAGCTGTCGGTATTGGTCCATTTTTTCATTATTTATTCACCCTGTAATATTATGTTTTTGCATATAAATTTGAGGTTTTAAGTAATATGAATCAGAATTTATCCTCTCAGTCAGTTTCGCTGACAGATCTCCTTTCAGGAGATCCACTATTTCAATAACTATAAATAATGCGTAATATTAAGCCTCTCCTGAAAGGAGAGGGGAACCGTTTGCGGTGGAGAGGTTAAAGATAAATTCAAATTTATCATCGAGCTAATTATAGCACATATTTTCATAATAGTCAACGTTAAAAAAAGAGTAAAAGCTGCACTTGATAAACATCAAGTGCAGCTTTGTTATATTATTAATAGTATTTCTTATGCAAGATACTGGCTGAATGCAGCGTCAAGAGAATCCTTCATAGCAACAGCTTCTTCCATAGTAGAAGCAGATGTTGTATAATAAGCCTTAACCTTAGGCTCAGTACCGGAAGGACGAATGATGACCTTTTCACCATTCTCCAGAGTAAATGAAAGAACATTTGACTTAGGCAGATTGATAACTGTCGTTTCACCGCTTACACAGTCGAGAGAAACGCTTTTCTGATAGTCCTCAAACTTTACAACCTTGAGTCCGTCAATAGCTTCGGGACGGTTTGTGCGGAGATTGTTCATGATCTCGCTCATCTTTATCATTCCGCTTTCGCCCTCAAAGGTGAAGCTGTGCTGAGCATGAACATAAACACCGTACTTGTTATAGAGATTCTGACGAGCCTCAATCATGGAAATGCCCTTTGTACGGTAATATGCAGCCATTTCACAAATAAGCATAGCAGCAACAACAGCATCCTTGTCACGGACATATGTTCCTGCAAGGTAGCCGTAGCTTTCTTCAAAGCCGAATATATAGCGGTTTTCTTCATGCTTTTCTTCAAGGAAACCGATCTGTTCACCGATAAACTTAAATCCAGTAAGCACCTCAATAACTTCAACGCCGTAAGCCTTACAAATTGAATTAACAATATCTGTAGTAACAATTGTCTTTACTGCAATGGGATTTGCCGGCATAGTGCCTTTAAGGGTACGCTGCTCACATATATATTCAAGAAGCATAGCGCCAACTTCGTTGCCGGAGAACAAAGCGTGATCATCGCCGTCCGGAACAGCAATGCCAACACGATCAGCATCCGGATCAGTAGCCAGTAGCAGATCCGGCTTCACTTCATCACAATATTTAAGACCAAGCTCCAGAGCCTCACGAATTTCAGGATTCGGATAAGGACAGGTGGTAAAGTTGCCGTCCGGATTTTCCTGTTCCTTAACAACTGTAACATCAGTAATACCAATTCTGTCGAGAATAGTACGAACCGGCTTATTTCCTGTACCATTAAGAGGAGTATAAACGATTTTCAGACCGCTTTTTGCACAAAGATCAGTATTGATACCCTGAGCCAGAACATTCTTATAGTATGATTCAACGATATCCTCACCGATATAAGAAATAGTACCTGCCGCAAGAGCCTCTTCAAAAGGTACATATTTTACATCATCAAACATATCAAGAGCATTTATTTTAGCAAGAACAGCATTGGCAGCGTCAATAGTCATCTGGCAGCCGTCTGCACCATAAGCTTTGTAGCCGTTATACTTAGCAGGATTGTGGCTTGCGGTAACCATTATACCCGCATTGCATTCCAAAGCACGAACTGCATAGGAAAGCATTGGAGTGGGTGCAAGGTTGGGATAAATATATGCGTGTATACCGTTAGCAGCAAGAACCTCTGCAGCAGCTTTTGCGAAGACATCCGATTTAATACGGCTGTCATAGGAAATAGCAACGCTCGGATTCTTAAAAGCATCATTTACATAATCAGCAAGACCCTGTGTGGCACGACGAATTGTATAAATGTTCATTCTGTTAGTGCCGGCACCAAGCACACCTCTAAGGCCGCCGGTACCAAATTCTAGATCACGATAAAAGCGATCGTTTATAGCTTCACTGTCATTTTCAATTGAATTGAGTTCAGTCTGTAAATCAGCGTCATCAGTTGCCTTTAAAACCCAACGACGATATAATTCCATTTGATTCATAACGAAACCTCCGTTTGACAAAATTCTTTTGCTATACATATATTATAGCATATTGAGAGCATAATGGAAATAGTTTTTCCTAATGTTTCATAAAATATTCAGAAACAGTATTATAAATTGAATATGCAATATGTATAATAATGATTTTGATCATATAAACAAGGGAATGCAAGATATAATCAACATTTTAATCATATAAATCTTGAAAGTAATCGTTTAAACAAATAATTGACAAAATATAGCATTTGTGATACAATAAAAAAGTTGATTGCGCTTTTAAAAAGTCTTAAGAAAAAACAAAAAAATTAAAAAAAGTACTTGACAAAAGGGCAAAAACATGATATAATAAAAAAGCTGTCGAAGAGAGCGGCAAGTAAATGGAGAGGTTGACTGAGT
>JBJERG010000183.1:3249-4681 GCA_051882155.1 Ruminococcus sp. | reverse complement strand
AGCAAGGTTATCGCAGTTTTCGATGATCCGAACGTAAGATTTGCAGAATCATGTTCAGCTGATTTTACAGTCAGCAGTGAAGGCGGCAAGGCTTCAATTGTACTCCAGAATACAAAGTCAGGCTCTCTCAAGCTTAGTAAAGTCGATGAGAAGGGCAGCGTAATTGAAGCAGCCAAGAGATTTAAGCTTTCCACAGTCAATGGTGATACATTCGAAGAACTGACAACCGTTAAGGAATGGGAAGACACAACAGGTCTTACTTCATTTACAATTGGTTTTGGCAATAACTTTGATATTTCTGTTAATCCAATGGATCCCAATGTAACTTACTACAAGTGGGAAGAAACACAGGCACCAAATGGCTACAATACAGCTGAACCCATTTATTTCTACATTAAGAATGAAGGCTTTGGCTGGAATACAAATTATGTTCTTTATGTTTACAACAATGAAACAAAAGGATATGAAAAGGCAGAATCATTTGTCATTTCAATGGTTGACACCATAACAACAAATGATATTACAATCAGTAAGATCGACGCATCAACAGATGAATTACTGGCAGGTGCTGAACTTAAACTTTCACTTGTAAAGCCTGTTGTAACCGGTTCAGATCTTACAAAGGCATCAGCGTCATGCGCTGATGCAGATGCAAATATTGTTAATCCTTCAGCAGATCAGCCTTTGGCAATAACATGGACTTCCTGCGGCACGGATGTTACATTCATCGGACTGCCTGACGGAACATATATGCTGGAGGAAACAAAGGCTCCTGAGGGTTATGAAGCATTTACTGCAATCACATTTGATATTACAGACGGTAAGGTTGTTACAGATTCAAATGATGCTTCCGTAACTGACGGCAGTGTTCCTGTACTGAAGGTTTCAAACAAGCCTGAGAAGAAGGATTCAGAAGTCGTTATCGGCAAGAGAGATCTTGGCAGTGATAAGGCGCTTGAGGGTGCTAAATTCACTCTTAATGCTAAAAATGAAGAAACCGACCTTTCAAAGGTTCAGATTACAGGCGGCACACTGTCAGATCTTCCTAACGGAAAGAATCAGATAGTATGGATCACAGGCACTGAAGATGCAGTGCTTAAGGGTCTGCCTGACGGTGACTACACACTCATTGAATCAGTTGCTCCCGACGGATATACTATTGTTGAAACGAAGTATGAATTCACTCTGGAAAATGGTATCATAACAGCTTCAACTGAAAGCGTATCAGCAGGTACAGCAGGATTCAGCAGAAACGAAAATACAATTATCCTTAGCGATGACCTCAGCAGAATCACTGTCAGCAAGAAGGATGTAGCAGGTTCGGAAGAACTTGACGGCGCAGAACTGCAGCTGACCATTGAAGAGGGAACACTCACCCAGGAAATGGGCGGCGACAGAACAACAGTATCTGAAGACGGCAAGACCATAACAT
>JBJERG010000183.1:0-3149 GCA_051882155.1 Ruminococcus sp. | reverse complement strand
AGGCAGGCTTCCACAGAGAAGACCAGAACATTACTTTGCTTGATGATGTAAGCAAGATAACAATCAGCAAGAAGGACGTAGCAGGTTCAGAGGAACTTGACGGCGCAGAACTGCAGCTGACCATTGAAGAGGGAACACTCACTCAGGAAATGGGCGGCGACAGAACAACAGTATCTGAAGACGGCAAGACCATAACATGGGAAAGCTCAAAGGATAAGGGCGCACTTGAACTGACAGGACTGCCGGACGGCACATATACACTGAAGGAAACAGGCGCACCAGACGGATACACAGTTGTAACAACAGAGTTTACATTCACAATCAAGGACGGAGTAATAACCGAATCTGACAAGAATGCAGAAGAGGGCAAGGCAGGCTTCCACAGAGAAGACCAGAACATTACTTTGCTTGATGATGTAAGCAAAATCTTTATCAGTAAAAAGGCTGTTGCCGGCTCAGATGAGCTTGACGGTGCAGAGCTGAGTCTGACAATAAACTCAGAAGGCAAAACACTCACCCAGGAAATGGGCGGTGACAGAACAACAGTATCCGAAAACGGCAAGACCATAACATGGATAAGTTCCAATGAAAAGGGTGCACTGGAACTGACAGGACTGCCGGACGGTGAATATACTCTTAAGGAAATAGCTTCACCAAAGGATTATGATAAGGCTGAAAGCATTGACTTTACCATTGAAAATGGTGTTGTGACAAAGATCGTTGTATCAGAAACAGACAGTGATAATTATCAGAGCAGTGATAATCAGACAGGTAATTCCGGTACTGATACTGTAATAATGAGAGATAAGAAAACTGCGGCTACTACTACAACAACCAAGCCTGTAACCACAACTACAACAACCAAGGCTACAACAACAACCACAACAACCAAGGCTACAACTACCACAACCAAGCCTACTACTACAACAACTACAACTAAGCCAACGACTACAACAACTACCACAACTAAGGCAACAACAACTACAACTAAGGCTACAACCACAACTACAACAACCAAGGCTACTACTACAACAACTACCACAACCAAGGCAACCACCACAACATCAACAACCAAGGCTTCAACTACTACAACTACAACAACAAGCAAGGCTACAACCACAACAACTACAACCACAACCAAGCCTTCAACAACTACAACAACAGGAACAACCACAACATTTATCGGACCGACAACTCCTACAACAACATCTACAACTACTATAACATCTGGAACAACTACAACATTTGTCGGACCGACAACACCTACAACAACTTCAACTACCACCACAACAACTACTACAACTGATACTGATACAACAACTACAACAACAAAGACTACAACAAATACAACCACAACAACTACCACAACCGCAACAAGCACAACTACCGCTTCAAGTAGTGGAACCAGACCTACAATGACCCTGACCTCTGATTCATCAACAACAAAGGATACAGGTGATGTTCTTGGTTCTACAACATCAACAACTACAACAGAGCAGACTGCAAAAATCAGCATTGCTAAGAGAGAAATTCTGGGCGGTCAGCCTACAGGCAATGAGGTAATCGGTGCATATCTGAAGGTAACTGCTGAAGACGGCACAGTAATTGATTCATGGCAGTCAGACGGAACTCAGCATGAGATAACAGGACTTAAGGAAGGTGTGACCTACAGACTTTCTGAAACAGCACCTCCTAATGGATATTATTATGCCGAATCCATCGAATTCACAGTAACAGGCGGCGAGGTTTATATCGTAAATGAAGACGGATCACTCAGCCCGGCAGGTTCAGTTATTGTTATGTTCGATGAGGCAATTGTTGAAACAACAACTACTACTACGACAACAACAACTACCACAAGTGAATATACAGGTTCTGAATCTACAGACACAACTACAGAAACAACAACTGTAACTCTTCCTGTAATTCACAGCGTGAATATCTGCAAGATGGAACTGTATAACGGTTCCGCTACAGGTAACTATGTAAAGGGCGCTATACTTCAGCTTCATGACGGAAACGGCGTCATCCGTGAATGGGTATCCGACGGAAATGCCTTTGTAATTGACGGACTTAATGAAAATGTAACCTATAAGCTGGTTGAAATTGAAGCTCCAACCGGATATCAGCTTGCAGATTCTATTGAGTTTACAATTTCTGATTCTGTTGTATACATTACTGCTAATGGTCAGACCTATTCTCAGGCTGATATGACCATTACAATGTATGATGAGCTTGCTCCAATCGGAACAACTGTTACAACCACAGATACAACAACAACAACAACAACTACAACCACAAGTGACACTACAACTACATCCGGCGAAACAACTACAACCACAACAACCGGAACAACTACAACAACCGGCAGTGAAACTACCACACGCAGAAATGTAACAACAAGATACAACGGCGGCGGCGGAAAGACTTACACCGGTTCACCTAAGACAGGCGATTCTTCAGGAATGATCATTCCTGTTGGTGCAGCATTATTTGTACTCAGTACAGTAGCTGCTGTAAGCCGCAAAAAGAAAAAGTAATAATATCAGTCTGAAAAAAACTGATTAAAAACCGCAGCGGAAAGCTTTGTGCCGACCGCTGCGTTTTTTTAAATATGTTGTAAAGAAGGCGGAAAAGTGTTATAATAGAAGTACGGGAAAGGAGCTGATTAATAATTAATAAAAATATAAATAATATAGCAGAGAGAATATTTGAGTCCATAAACTATTCGAAAAAATCTGAAGACGCCAGGGAAATCATCACCGAAAAGCTTGAAAAAGAGTATCAGGAAAATCTGAAAACAGCAAATGAGATTCAGGCTGAAGGCAAACTCATGCAGAAATACGGTGACTTCAGCAGTGCAGCTGACTTTTCCGGAATAGACAGTGAAATGCAAAAGGAAATACTCAGTAATGAAAACGTAACGGACAAAAAAACTTTCACAAGGGCATTCAGGAAAATACGGATTCCGGTATATATTTTTTCCGTGTTTTCAGTTCTGACGGCAGTTTCACTTTTTGATCTGCTTTTTCTGAGAGAATCTGTATATATCCTGCTGACTGCTGCCATGTTCATTCCGGCGGTAATTGCTTTTATTATGTATTCCAGATCCGTAAAGCTGTTTGACTACAAAACAATTAAACTTGACA
>JBJERG010000182.1:0-4714 GCA_051882155.1 Ruminococcus sp. | reverse complement strand
AAAAACATGGATATCTCTGAAGAACAAGAATTTTTTCATGATATATGTAATCAGTTTACTGAGGCAATTGTATGTGACTATGAAGAAGAAACAAATTATAGGGATGCCGAAAAAGTTGGTACCGACAGGTGGGGGGAATATGTAAAATTAAAAACAGAGTTTTGTAGAGTTGAATTATATATGGATTATCATTATAATGAAATAAGGATAAAGATATGGAGATGGTGAGATTTCTATAACAAATAATTACACTGACCTAATAGAGTTTCAGCAGCCTGCTGCCGGTTCCCCTCTTGACAAAACACAATTCCCGATGTATAATAAAATCACCATAAAGAGTGCGTGAGAGACAAGCTCGCTGACCGCACACCAACCTGCACACAGCAAGGTGGTAATGCTTGAACGATGGGGCATAGTGATTTTTCAAACCCGTCGTTACCGATGGGTTTTCTTATTATCTCTTGTGGTAAAAATATTTTTGCTATGGAGGTAAACCACTATGAAAAATCTGAAAGAATTTGTGAAAAGCAGTCACAAAACCGTCTATGTCCGCCTGTCATCAAAGGAAATTGCAGAAAAATTCCTGCGTGATGCGGAGATGCAGGACTTTAAGTTCCCGGACGGCACAAAACCCACGGAACACCGTCCGGAGGATTTCTTTGCTCTTCACCATGACCTTACTATGAATTACATCGGTGCTATAGGCAGGATTGCTTATCAGTGCAATTCCGGAAACATAGTAAAACTTGACTATGAGGAATTTTCCGCTGAATGATTGTTACTGCCCGGATATATGCTCTTCCGTTTCATAGACATTCCTGTATATACTGTCCCTTATTTCTGTGAATTCTTCCCGGGTCACTGCTCTTCCGGATGTCATGATAAACAGCTTTACAGCTTTTTTCCCTTTTGAAATAGGCGGCTGAAAGTATTCGTAATCATTGAAATAAAATCCGTTTCGCCTGTAAAATTCTATTCTGCGTTTTGCTATATCTGTTTCCGGCGGCTCTACTTCAAGGCATATCTGCTTATCTGTCATTTCAGCAAATTCCCTTAGTATCCGTGAGCCAAGACCGCCGTTTCTGCAATTCTGACTTACTGCAAGATGTTCCACAAACAATATATTCTGAAGATCCCATACTGCAATAAATCCGGATATCTGACCCTTGTTTTTGTATACGTAGATCCTGTACCTTTCAATATCCAGCATGGACAGCTGTTCAGTAAAGGGTCTGCGTTCATCTTCCGGAAAGCTCTTTTCAAGTATATCATAAACTTCCTCAAATTCCCTTTTGTCCAGTATCTCAAGCATGACATCACTCTCTTTCATAAGGTCACCTCTAAAAACCCACTCATCCGTCATCTGCGGCACATCTTTACGCCACCTTCACTTTCAAAAAAACTTGAAATACACAAAGTATTCCTGCGTTTTTCCTCAAGTGAATCTGCCGCAAATCTGCACCACATCTGACGGATTCGGAGTATTTAGAGATGCCCATAATATCAGGAAGCTGCTGCAAATCTGATTCTGCAGCAGCCTTGTTTTTTATCAGTTTTTGCTGTAAAGCAGCTTCATGCTGACCTCTTCCGGAATCTGAGCCGTGTTGTCAACAGCTGATGTGACTATTTCTATATATCCGTCAGAATATACCCTGCATTCAGTTATGCAGCCGAATATGCCTGTTGCATCCGGCGCAGCAGGTGTAACCGTGTAATCCTGGTAGTCAGCAATTTTTTCGCTTCCTGCTGAATTTGCACGGCCTTTTCTTTCCGGGATTGCTTCAAGGCTGTATTTAACATTGCCGGCAGCCGGTATCTGTACAGGAGATTCCGGAGTTATGGTAAGACCCTCCCATTTAATATTTAATTTGTCAAGATTTACAGTTGTATATACAGTGCTGTTTGCGCAGAAGCTTTCTATAACAGAATCACTTATATTTACCGGAGCTTCGCCTGTAACAGCTGTCAGGCTCATTGTTTTGCTGAATTCATACTTTAGCGGTGTTGATTTAATCGCAGCCATATATCCAAGAACAACTGCCGCCGCCGCAGGTATAGCAACAATTACAGCTGCTTTCTTATTTATCTTTATTTTCATACTGTTCCTTCCTTATATAAGGCAACACCGCACAAAGCACAGTCTTTGTGCGTTATTGCCATAAAACTATATCTTACATTTTATCAAAAAACAAAGGTGAAAATAAGAATATTTTAAAGATATTCTGTAAATTACGCCGTTTGTGCCCTTGCCGTCATGGGAATAATATATTATGCAGGTACTTGACAAGGAGATTGTATATGTGTATAATAATATGAGAATCATTTTCAATTTCTGCGGAGGTATATATGATTAAGGTAAAGATAATTCCTGTGCTTATCTGTATGACTGTTCTTGTAGGATGTACGTCAGTGCAGAGCAGTGAAGGCAAGGATAAAATAAATGTAATATGTACAGTTTTTCCGGAATATGACTGGACAAGAGAGATAATCGGTGAAGCAGAAGGCGCTGAGGTTACGCTTCTTGCGGATAATGGTACGGATTTTCACAGCTATCAGCCCAGCACTGAGGATATTGTATCAATTTCCAGCTGCGATATACTTGTTTATGTAGGCGGACAGTCCGATAAATGGGTGGATGACGCTCTTAAAAATTCAGTAAATCCCGATATGAAGGTAATAAAGCTTACGGAAATTGCAGACAGTGAGCTTTTAGGCGAACCGGAAACCCTTGAGGAAGAGCATGATGAGCATGAGGAAGAGGAGCATGGTTTTGATGAGCATATCTGGCTGTCACTGAAAAATGCGTCACTTTTCTGCGGTGCAATTGCAGACGCCCTGTCCTCTGCTGATGCGGAGAATGCAGATACATACAGGAAAAATGCAGAGGAGTATATTTCTAAGCTTGATAAAATGGACAGTGACTTTGAAGAGAAGGTACAGACTGCAAAAAGGAAGACAGTTCTCTTCGGCGACAGATTTCCCTTTGTTTATATGATGGAGGATTACGGCATTTCGTATTATGCAGCATTTCCGGGCTGTTCCTCTGAAACAGACGCAGGCTTTGATACTGTAGTAAACCTTGCAAAGGAAATGGACAAGGATTCACTGCCGGCTGTCCTTACAATAGAAGGCTCAGACTGCAATATTGCAGAGGCGATTATTTCAAATACAAATGAAAAGAACCAGAAGATACTTGCCCTTGATTCCATGCAGACTGTCAGCAAAAAGGATATTGAAGGCGGCAAGACATATTTATCTGTAATGGAAAAAAATATTGAAGTGCTTACGGAGGCTCTGAACTGATATGGATATGCAGCTGACCTGTGAAAATTTAAGTCTTGGCTATGAAGGCAGAGTAATAACAAAAAATCTGAATTTTTCAGTCAGCAAGGGCGACTATCTCTGTATTGTAGGAGAAAACGGAAGCGGAAAAAGTACCCTTATAAAAACCCTTTTGCAGCTGAAAGCGCCCTTTTCCGGTAAAATAACATTTGGCGATGATTTTTCACAAAGGGAGATAGGCTATCTTCCGCAGCAAACCGTTGTTCAGAGGGATTTTCCTGCTTCTGCTATGGAAATAGTGCTGTCAGGCTGTCTTAGCCGAAGCGGACTCAGACCATTTTATAACCGGAAGGAAAAGGTTCTTGCCCATAAAAATATGAAAAAACTGGGCATATGCAGCTTAAAAAGAAAATGCTACCGTTCACTTTCCGGAGGACAGCAGCAGAGGGTGCTTCTGGCACGTGCATTATGTGCAACTCAGAAAATGCTGCTGCTTGATGAGCCTGTAACAGGCCTTGACCCAAAGGCTTCTGCGGAGATGTATGAACTTGTTGCAAGGATAAACCGTGAGGACGGCATAACAATAATCATGGTATCCCATGATATAGGCGCAGCAGTGAAATATGCAAGCCATATACTTCATCTGGGACAGGAACCGCTGTTCTTCGGAAAAAAAGAGGATTATCTGAAAAGTGACCTGTACAGGGCATTTGTATCACCCTCGGGAGGTTATGAAGATGAGTGAGCTTTTTGAAACATTGTCAATGTATTTTTCCTATCCCTTCGTAAGGTACGCACTTCTGACAGGCGTACTTATCGCACTTTGCTCATCTCTGCTGGGTGTGACGCTGGTGCTGAAACGTTTTTCGTTTATAGGCGACGGACTTTCTCACGTTGCCTTTGGTGCTATAGCAATAGCAGGCGTACTGGGCATTTCGAATGAAATGATAGTTGTTCTTCCGGTAACTGCCGCCAGTGCAGTGCTTCTGCTGATGACGGGACAGAATACAAAAATCAAGGGTGACGCTGCCATTGCGCTTATTTCGGTAGGTTCCCTTGCTGTGGGCTATCTGCTTCTCAGTTTGTTTTCATCTTCTTCAAATGTTTCCGGAGATGTGTGCAGCACCCTTTTCGGAGGAACATCAATACTTACTCTTTCCGCTGCTGATGTATGGCTCTGCGTTATTATGTCAGTGCTTGTTATGGGAATATTTCTGCTGTTTTACAATAAGATATTTTCCGTTACATTTGATGAAACCTTTGCCTGTGCCACGGGTGTAAGAGCATCTGTTTACAATCTTATAATAGCAGTAATTACAGCCGTTATAATAGTACTTGCCATGAATCTTGTAGGCTCTCTGCTTATATCTGCACTTATTATATGCCCTGCACTTTCAGCAATGCGTATTTTCGGAAGCTTTCGTGCTGTAAT
>JBJERG010000181.1:0-4780 GCA_051882155.1 Ruminococcus sp. | reverse complement strand
ACAAAAAATCTGACTGCGCATCTTACGCACAGTCTTTGTGCGGTATTGCCTAAAAACTTTCGTTTTGAAAACACATGATATCACAAAAAATATTTCCCGCAATGCTTATATTATATCAGTAACAAATTAAAATTGCAACCACTCTTGACTATATTTTGATAATGTTATATAATAATAATAGCAGAGATTCACCATAAATCCGGAGGAAAATAATAATGATCATAAACAATGTAGGTTTTAATCACTGCCATGATGCCGACTTTTACATTGACAGACCGAATGGCAGCGGAGATTACCTTTTGCTCCTTCTTAAAACCGATTCAATTTTTACACTTGACGGAAAAGACCAAAGGCTGCCTAAAAATGCTGTTTTCCTTTTTAAAAAAGGTACTCCTCAGTTTTACCGCTGTATACCTCAGAATACATTTTCCAATGACTTTGTGCATTTTGATTTTGAGAATGACGAAGAAAGAATATTCGCAGAATTCCATGTTCCCTTCAATACCCCAATACCCATAAAAAACATAAACTTTTTAAGCTTCTGCATAAAGTCTGTTACATATGAATCCTACTCCTGTAATAAAAACAAATATAAAAATATACTAAGCTATATGTCGCTGATTTTCTCTAAAATAGATGAGGAAATGAGCTTCTGCAGTGAAACAGCTTTTGATAATAAGTTTGAAAAGCTGTCTATTATCAGAGGAAAGATCTACAGCAGACCATATGACTTTCATAATGTTGAGGAAGCAGCTCATGAACTCAGAATGAGCAAGTCGCTTTTCCAGCATAATTACAAAAAGAAATTCGGAACCACATTTATCAAAGATCTTATCAACAGCAGGACATCTTATGCAAAAATGCTTCTCACTACCACTAATCTGAATATCGACGCTGTAGCATCTCAGTGCGGCTACAAAACATATGTCCACTTTGCAAAACAGTTCAAGGACCATACAGGAATGACTCCGTCGGAATACAGAACCGCAAACAAGAAATAAGCATAATACTGCAAAAGGACTGCTGCAGATTTTAGTCTTGCAGCAGTCCTTTCTTATTTTTGTTTTTTATTTGCTGTAACGAAGCTGCTCCTTGAGCATACAAAGATCAAATATATTCACATTGCCGCTTGAATTCATATCAGCATTTAACTTCTGCTGCTGAGTAAGCTCAGAAACTCCTGCGAGATAACGCTGAAGAAGTACAGCGTCAGCCATGCTAAGACGTCCGTCCATATTGACATCACCGATAGTTGAATCACTGCCCTGTGAACTATTGCTTGAGGTCAGAACCATGAGATATGTAAGCGGAGAATTCCAGTAAATTGTAATTTCATTTGTGGAATAGCTCTCCGAATGGTCAACATAGCACTTTGCAGATGGCATATTTGCAAGATAAGCCTTAGCCGCACTGTCCTCCAGATTTGAGTTGACGCCGCCTACCAGCATACCCTTCATTGCCTGTCCGGCTGCCATGGAAGGTCTGTGATGAGGATTCTGAGGAGAAACAGTACCATAGCCTGTTACAAAGCAGACTGCATTGGGATTTTTGCCAAGGAGGTAGTTAAGATTATCCTCAGCTTTCTCAATATACTTGTCTTCACCTGTTATCTGGTTTGCGATACCGAGAATGATGCCTGCATTGGCAACTGTCATATTGCTGCCCCAGTTAAATTTGGAAATTCCTGCGCCGTATGGGCTTTTTGATGTAACATTTGCAAATGTTTCTGCCCTCAGGATTATACTGTTCTTTGCCTTTGAATAAGCAGAAGAATTCTTGTCAATATTCTTCATCGTAAGAATAGCAATATTGCCATAGTCACCTACTGTACTCCAGTCAAGACCCGTGGAAGTACCCATGCTTTCAAATGCAGAAAGATACTGTGCTTCACCTGTTGCACGATACATCTGAGCTGCTGCCCAGTAACGCTCGTCCTTATCAGAGGTATCGCCGTATTCACCGGTTGTAATATCCTCAGGATTTTTAAAGATCATATTCGGATTCTGCTGAAGAAAATCCCACGCCTTCTTTGCAGCGGCCATACACTTGCCTGCAAAGTTCTGGTCAATATCCTTGTAGAACTCATAAGCCATTGCCATAGAGGCACAGAAATCAGCGGTAGCTGTGGTTGTGACAGGAGTAACAATAAGTTCACCTGTTTCCAGCTCAGGCATTATGTAGCCGGGGAAATTTTCACAGGTTACCTTATGATAAACACCACCTGAAGAAGCCTGCATTTTGAGCATCCATTCCAGCTCATAGCGCACCTCGTCAAGCACGTCCGGAATGCCGTTTCCGCTTTCCGGAATACCAATGCTGTCGCTGAACATTTCCGGGTTTGCATCATATGCGTAAAGGAGATCTGCAATTGATTTTGCAGCAGGTACTACATATCTGCCGTAGTCACCAGCGTCATGCCAGCCTCCTGTTACATCTATATATTCATTTGTACCGTAAACTTTAGCTTTTGTATTGTGACAGGCAGGATGACTGAAAGCTCCGTCCTGTACAGATGTACCGCAGCGCTGGAGATAAAGCATACGAACTGAATCGTCAAAAAGTGAATCATATACATCATCACCAATCGTAAATTCATAGGATTTATCCTGATTTCCGCAGGTAATATAATATGTACCCGGTTCTGTTACAGATGAAAAATCGCCAAAATAATTAGTTTCATCTGCACTGCTGTTTGTAACCGGGCCTGTAAGATCTCCGGTGAATACCGGCTGATTTGTAGAAGCATTTACAACTGAAAAGCTGCTTTCTCCGTTCAGCTTGCGGAAAACAGCTGTTTTCTTGCTGTCCGGCTTATATCCTATCTGATTTAGTACAATAGGCGGTTCATAAGGTCTGTTAGCTGTATAGTCAACCTTTGAATCATCAATAAGCTCAAGTGAAACGTTGTCAAGATAGATTGTATGAGATTGAAGCTCCTCGCCCTGATTGCCGCAGTTGAATACAAGCTTTGCCATTACATCAGTTTCTTCTTCCATTGTAAAGGTGTAATCAACCACAGTGGGAGTCTGGGATATGTCCAGACCTTTCCATGTATATGCCTGATATGTGCCGCCGTTCTGCTGGATCATTCCTTCTACAAATCTGTCTGTGGTGCATGAAATCTCATACTGAAGGCGATATACACCGTTTTTGTAAAGCGGTACGATGTCGTAGTACATCTGACAGGCATAAGTTACTCTTCCGACACTTTCAACGTTAAGTGCCAGCTTGCCATTCTGGGCGGAAAGTGAGCATACGCCGCCGCTTTCCTTATAAGTACCCCATCCTGTTGATCCGCTGTCAAAGGTTGAGTTGCTGATCAGATTTCCTGCTGCATCGGAAACCACAGCAGGCATTGACGATGCCAGCATTGCAATTGCCATTATCCCGGCTGCTGTTTTCTTAAAAAAAAGTCTTTTCATTAATATCCTCCTTTAATATGCAAAACTTCCTACATTATTTTGCAACTTATATTTATATTATACAAAACAAAAAGACCTTTTTCAATCATTTATTCTGCTATCTTTATAATAATTCGTGCGAAACACAGGGCAATATTGTACTGTTTCTTCATTAATGACAATATATTTCTATAATGGACAGTTATAACAATACCGCACAAAGACTGTACATCATACAATTTTCAGAATTGTCAGGCGTACTTTGTGCGGTATTTCCTTATATTTCATGAAGCTTTTTAAATTCAGAAGGAGTGCAGCGTTTAATTTTTCTGAAAACTCTGTTAAATGTAGCAAGGCTCTTGAAACCGGACCGAACAGCTATTTCTGTAACAGAAACCTCGGAATTCAGAAGCATATCCTCTGCCGCTCTGATTCTTCTTTCATTAAGATAACTGGAATATGATACAGAGCTGTATTGATTGAATATTCTCGAAAAGTGATATTTGCTGTAACCGGAAATGCCTGCAAGATCATCAAGTGTTATGTCATACATATAATTGTTATCGATATATTTAAATACTCTTTCGAAGACCTTGCTGTACTCATTTATTTTATCATCAGCACATTTTGCAAGGGAGAACTGCTTTTTCTTCTCAAAATCCCTTATAGCAATAAGTAAATGTATTATAATATTATATATTTTTGCCTCAGCCAGCTCTGAATCCGATTTATAAAGATCAAAAATTTTAAGCATTCCCTTTTTAGCAATAATATGTATTTCCTCATCATATTCGGGAGTTATATGCAGAGGAGAAGAGAGGCATCTCATCAAGGGTGAAAATATTGGATTTGAATTAAGTACAGAACAGTCAAACTGAAAAATCATTCTCCTTCCCTCGCAGGCAAGCAGATGATGAAGCTCACATGACGGTATTATAAAAACCTCATGCTCCTTTACCTCATGTTTTTTTCCTGCTATCTCCATATAATAATTATTCCGGAGCGGCATAACAATTTCAATTTCACTGTGCCAGTGAACAGGATATTCCTCAAACTGCACGTTATCATAAAGCATAACGCTCTGCTTGGCATCATATTCAACTGTTTCAAAATCATTGTCAAGATGTTTTATCACGTGTACCACCTCACCCGTACTATATATTCTTATGATATTATAACACATTCTCCAGTATTTGTAAATAGAAAAAAGGCGGCTTTTACAAATAAGCCGCCTTTTTGTTCAATATTTTTAGTTACATGAATTGTAAACTGTTCCGCCCTTCAGTTCTTTGCCGTTTACTGCGAAAAGCTCTGAAATTGTAACAACCTGCCAGCCCTGGGATTTGAGATAGGGACAGAGGATTTCCATAGCCTCTGCT
>JBJERG010000180.1:0-25161 GCA_051882155.1 Ruminococcus sp. | reverse complement strand
AGGGAGGGCAATATTCCGCTGAATTTCACTTCACCCAAAATTTAGGGCAAATGCTTAAACCCTGCGAGCCAAAAAGGCGTCCCTGAAAGGGAAGCTGGCTTGCCGAAGGCAAGACTGAAGGGTTTTCGCCCAAAATTATAGTCAACTGAAAGATTTAAGCAGTAAAACCCTCCCACTGCCTTCAGCAGTTTCCCTCCCTACAGGGAGAGCTGTCAGCGGAGCTGACTGAGAGGTTTTCTTGCCGAAGGCAAGACTGAAGGGTCAGGAATCAAAAATACCGCCCGGAAGTTTTCCGGGCGGTGATTGTGTAAAATCAGCTGTGCATAATTTCGGAAATTGCATCCAGAATCTTGTCGTGACAACCTCCGCAGCCGGTAGAACAGTGTGTTACTTCCTGAACGTGCTGGAAAACAGACAGTACATCAGAAAAGCTGGTCATGTCATGCATAGCATCTTCAACATCAGCATAAGATACACCCATGCAGTGGCAGATTTCATAGTTCTCCATAGAAGCCACTCCTTTCTGTATGGCATACAAAGCCGTACCGTATTTTCATGTTTTATTATATCACAGTTATGCTCTGCTGTCAATAATAATTATCATCATGGCTGTGAAATCCTGCTGACTCCAAAAAAACAGTTGACGAAAAGGCAATTTTCGTGTATCATATATGTAGGTATGTAAATTAAACGTATGTACAGATTACAGCGGCAGAGCCGCAGAAATTTATAGGTGATAATTAAAAGTGAGTAAAAGATATCAAAGCAGAACAGCGTCATATATAAAAAGAGGGATAGCACTTCTGATAGTACTTCTGATCATTGGATTTCTGGGATTCCAAGGGTGGCGTGTATGGAATTTTTACCGTGCCGTAAACGGAGAAATACCTCCTCAGCTGCCTGACCCGGATGATTATCCTGTAAAGGGCGTGGATATTTCATATTATCAGGGTGAAATTGACTGGAACGTCCTTTCATCGGAGGACCATGTTAAATTTGCCTTTATAAAGGCAACGGAAGGCAGCAATCACCAGGATGAACGTTTTACTGAAAACTGGGAAAATGCAAGAAATGCAGGGGTTTATGTGGGAGCGTATCATTTTGTAAGCTTCGAAAGCTCCGGCGAAACCCAGGCGGATAACTTCATTTCTCTCGTTCCGAAGCAGGCAAACAGCCTTCCGCCGGTTCTGGATCTGGAGCTTTATAATGAAGAGGTCATGGCGAATCCTCCTTCAAAGGAGAAGGTTCATCAGATACTTGACGCCATGATCGAAAAGCTTGAAGCCTACTACGGCGTAAAGCCTGTAATATATACCTCCTCGAATCTGTATATGAAATATATCTTCGGTTCCTACTGGAGCTGCGATCTCTGGCTCAGCAATACCAAATGCGAACCTCTTGCCAGGTGGACATTCTGGCAGTACAGCTACGAAGGGTATCTTTCCGGCTTTGCGGCGGATAATATTCCCGTGGACCTTAACGTCTATAACGGCAGTGAAAAGGATTTTTACGAGCATTTCGGGCTTTCGCCTGACTTTGCGGTGTATAAGAAGGAGAATGCTTCATGACAGAACCGCTTTTTCTTAAAGGAGCAGTTAAGGATTATATCTGGGGCGGAAACAAGCTGAAAACAGCTTTCGGCAAGGAATCTGACAGGGAGAATATAGCGGAAAGCTGGGAGCTTTCCTGCAATGAGAACGGAATATGCACCGTAATGAACGGCAGTGACAAGGGACTTTCCCTTACGGAGTATATAGAAAAGCATGGCGCTCTGAATGTTTTAGGCGAGGACTGTCTGAGGACAGAGAGCGTTCCTATTATAAAGCTGATCGATGCAAAGGAGCCTTTGTCGGTGCAGGTTCACCCGAATGACGATTACGCCAGAAAAAAAGGCTTCAGATGCGGAAAGTCGGAAATGTGGTATATAATTGACGCCGAAGAGGGCGCAGAGCTTGTTCTGGGAGTGAATAAATGCCTTGCGGAGGAGGAACTCAGACAGCATATTGCAGACGGTACTGTTGAAAGGATTCTAAGACACGTTCCTGTGAAAAAGGGTGACGTGTTCTTCATTCCGGCGGGAACTCTCCATGCCATAGGCAAGGGCATACTTCTTGCGGAGGTTCAGCAGAATTCTGATATAACCTACCGTGTGTATGATTATAACCGCAGAGATGCAGAGGGCAATCTGAGAGAACTGCATATAGAGGACGCAATGAGGGCAGCGAGCCTTAAACCTGTGAATACAGAGGGCGTTGTCTGCGATTTGCCGGAGGAGAAAATGATCTGGGGCAGCACAAGGCTTCTGTGCGGCTGCGATTACTTTGTGACATCCCTTGAAAAGGTGAACAGAAAAGTTACAAGGCAGGGAATGCAGAATGTTTACCGGCATTTTCTTGTGCTGGAAGGGAAAGGCATTCTTACAGTTGAGGGCGTTTCCTATGAAATGAAAAAGGGCGACAGCATACTTCTGCCGCCGATGAATGGTGACTACTGCATGGACGGAGAACTTGAATATCTTTCAACCTTCAGTCTTGATGCAGAGGAATAGACAACATATTTTATGGAGGAATAAAGTTATGAAGTATTACATCGGAATTGACCTGGGCGGTACAAATATCGTTGCAGGCGTAGTTAATGAAAACTACGAGATCATCGCTAAATCAAGCGTAAAGACAAATCTCCCAAGACCGGAGCAGGAAATTGCCGCTGATATCATCAAGGTATCAAAGCAGGCTGTTGCTGACGCTGGTCTGTCTATGGATCAGATCGAATGGGTTGGCATGGGTACACCCGGCATTGCAAACAGCGAAACAGGTATCATTGAATATTCCAACAACCTGGGCTTTGTGAATACTCCCATGGTGAAGTATCTGGAAGAAGGTCTTGGCAAACCTGCATTCATCGAAAATGACGCAAATGCTGCTGCATACGGCGAATATGTTGCAGGTGCGGCAAAGGGCGCAAGAAACGCTGTATGTATCACACTGGGAACAGGCGTAGGCGGCGGAATTATCGTTGACGGCAAGATTTACTGCGGTTCCAACTTCGGCGGTGCTGAGATCGGTCACACTGTAATTTCTGTAGACGGCCCTCAGTGTACCTGCGGCAGAAAGGGCTGCTTTGAGGTTTACTCCTCTGCAACAGGTCTTATCCGCATGACTAAGGAAGCAATTGCGGAGAACCCTGACAGTTCTATGGCATCTGAGGAAAAGATCAGCGGCAGAACAGCCTTCAATCACATGAGAAAGGGCGATAAGGCTGCGAAGGAAGTTGTTGACAAGTACATAAAGTATCTGGCAGCAGGCATTACAAATACAATTAATATATTCCAGCCGGACGTACTGTGCATAGGCGGCGGTGTATGCAACGAGGGAGATCCGCTTCTGGTTCCCATGAAGGAAATCGTTGCAAGAGAGAATTATACAAGAAATTCTCCCAAGAATGCTGAGATCGTAATTGCCAAGCTGGGAAATGACGCAGGCATTATCGGTGCAGCATTCCTGGGCAACGCAAAGTAAATAAAAGTTTTTTGCGCCGCTTTTTCTCAAAAAAGCGGTCGTAGGGTCCGGGACGAGAAGTCCCGGGCGAATGCAAAGCATTCGCAGAATGGGAGCGAAGAGCAAGAAAATTCAGAAATCATAAACAGGGCGAAAAACCAAAATTCCGCATTCAAAAAAAGCTTAACCTATACATCAAGCCAAAAACAGAAACACTTGTTACCCATACAGTAAAAGCCACTAATGCGGAATTTTCAAACCCAGCAAAAGAGAGAGCGAAGCGACCAATTTTTGCGGTATGCTGAAGTTCGTTAAATTCAGAACAACAGCTGATTTTTCACTTTGAGTATGCGTTTATGTTTAAACCTCTCCACCGTCTTACGACGGTTCCCCTCTCCTTTCAGGAGAGGCATAATAGTCGCTGAATTTTAGTAATATGAAAAAATTCAGCAGTTAGACAGAAAAGATGAGAAAAAAGCCTCCCTTGAAAGGGGAGGACGGACCACCGCAGGTGGTGGAGGGGTTATGGCAAAAATCAAACCCAAAATTCAAAAAAACCTTGCAATTTGAAATAAAACCTGTTATAATGTAAAATGGCGGCTGAAGCTGCAAAAAAATGAATGAAAAGAGGTACTATCATGCCTGCTAATGTAGTAGTCGGTTCTCAGTGGGGCGATGAGGGTAAAGGAAAGATCATTGATATTATGGCGTCCCGTGCGGATGTTGTAGTTCGTTCAACCGGCGGCAATAATGCCGGACATACTGTAGTAAACAATGGTGAGGTGTACAAGCTGCACCTGATACCCTCCGGTATTCTTTATCCGGATACCCTGTGTCTTATAGGCGCCGGCGTTGTACTTGACCCGAAGGACTTTATATCCGAGCTTGACAGCCTGGAAAGCCGTGGAATCTCCACAGCAAATCTGAAAATTGACCCTCGTGCTCATGTGGTAATGCCCTGGCATATCGCACTGGACGGTCTTTCAGAAGCGTTCAGAGGAAATTCCGATATAGGTACAACTAAAAGAGGCATAGGTCCCACATATATGGATAAATATGAGAGATCAGGACTTCGTATCTGCGATCTCATAAATCCGGAAATTTTCGCTGTAAAGGCAAAGTCTGCCGGCGAACTCAAAAATGCCATTATCACAAAGGTTTACGGCGGAGATGCCTTTGACCTTGACGCAGTTATCGCTGAATACATTGAATACGGAAAAAGACTTGCCCCCTATGTTGCAGACGTATCTGTTCTTACCTATGAAGCAAACAAGGCAGGAAAGAACATCATGCTGGAAGGCGCACAGGCTACTCTGCTGGATATTGACTACGGCACATACCCTTACGTTACATCATCACACCCTGTTTCAAGCGGTATGTGTGCAGGCGTAGGCGTAGGTCCTAAGATGATAGAGAATATTATCGGCGTTGCAAAGGCTTACACCACAAGAGTAGGCAAGGGACCCTTCCCCACAGAGCTTGACGATGAAACAGGCGACAATATCCGCAACAAGGGCGGCGAATTCGGTACAACCACAGGCAGACCCAGAAGAACAGGCTGGTTTGACGCTGTGATCGTTCGTCATTCCGTAAGAGTTAATGGTCTGGACGGTCTGGCTATCAACAAGCTTGATACACTGGCAGGTATCCCAGTACTTAAAATGTGCGTAGGCTACGAAAAGCCGGACGGCACAATTCTGAAGGATTTCCCGGCATCTCTGGAGGAGCTTGCTGACTGCAAGCCGGTATATGAGGAATTCGAGGGATTCTCTGAGGATATTTCTGCTCTCACTGAATATGACCAGCTTCCGGAAAATGCTAAAAAATATATTGCAAGACTGGAAGAGGTCTGTGAGTGCAAGGTTGTCATGGTAGGCAACGGCCCTGACAGAACACAGATTCTTGAAAGATAAGAAAACATAAAAACTCCGCAGAATGTTACTGTTCTGCGGAGTACTTTTTTATTTAACGGATGACGCCTTTGCATTTGCAAGCATCAGCTTTATTCTGTTTTCCTGGTTTACTCTTGTAGCGCCGGGGTCGTAGTCTATGGCAACGATATTGGCATTTGGGTAGGCATTTTTTATTGCTCTGGACATACCCTTTGCAACGATATGATTCGGCAGACAGCCAAAGGGCTGAGTACAGATTATATTTTCCGTTCCATGCTCTGCAAGGACAGCCATTTCAGCGGTTATCATCCAGCCTTCGCCCATGCACACGCCCTGATTTATGTACTTGTCAGCCGCTTTTCTCAGTTCGTCGAAATCATGAGGCGGTATAAACTGACCGTTTTCCTCAATACAGCGAATCATTTCCAGCTGCTTTTTGTGCAGGTACTTGTAACCTATGCGGAAGGCGGCTGTTTTCATATTTCGGTACATATAGAGCTTGCCGCTGGTGTCTGTATTTGCCGCACAATAAAGGATAAAGTCAAGGAGCATAGGCACAACAGGCTCGCAGCCTTCGGAAAGGAGAAAATCCTCCAGATGATTGTTGGCAAGGGGCGAATATTTTACATAGATCTCACCGATTATGCCTACTCTTATCTTTTTCTTCTGACTTTTCGGGATATCCGCAAAATCCTGTATCATTTCCCTGTATATACGTTTTGTGTTACGGTATCCGCCCTTTACAAAGAGCTGTTCTATGCGGCTTATCCATTTGTTTACGGTGCGTTCCGAATCGCCCTCGTTCATTTCATAGGGACGGCACTGGTTGTGCAGAAGCATCAGCATATCGCCGTAGAGAACGCCGTACACCAGTTTCAGTATCAGCGGAACTGTCAGCTTAAAGCCGCTTGATTTTTCCAGGCCTGCAAAGTTCAGTGAAATTACAGGCACCTGAGGGAAATTCTGCTCCATGCACTTTCTCAGGATATGTATATAATTGGAGGCACGGCATCCGCCGCCTGTCTGAGTTATAAGCAGGGCGGTTTTATCCGGGTCATATTCGCCGCTTTTGAGAGCCTCCATAAACTGTCCCACAACAAGAAGTGCAGGGTAGCAGGTGTCATTGTGGACGTTTTTCAGACCTTCCTCCACAACAGTACGTGAAGTGGATTCCAGAAGCTTCATGTTATAGCCGAACTGCCCGAATATTTTTATAAGCAGTTTGAAATGAATAGGCAGCATATTCGGCACAAGAATAGTATGGGTTTTCCGCATGGACGGAGTAAATTCAGCATAAGCCATATTAAGGGCGTCTCCTTTTTATATGTTTGCAGGGTCAGATATCCATGGCAGCCAGAAGACTGCGCAGACGTATCTTTGCCGCACCAAGGTTGTTTATCTCATCAATTTTCAGCTGTGTGTAAAGCTTTCCCTTTTCCTCCAGAATACGTCTGACCTCGTCGGTGGTGATGGCGTCGATACCGCAGCCGAAGGATACCAGCTGTATCATCTGCATATCGGGCTGGGTTGTAACGTATTCAGCGGCACGGTACATTCTGGAATGGTAAACCCACTGATTAAGGGATCTTAGCTTCGGGGTATGGGCAAGAGCCGCAACGCTGTCCTCGGTGATAACAGCCATACCAAGGCTTGCAATAAGCTTGTGAATGCCGTGGTTTATTTCCGGGTCAATGTGATAGGGTCTGCCTGCAATAACGATAATAGGCTTTCCTGCACTGCGGGCTTTGGCTATGATATCCTGAGCCTCTGCGGCAATTTTTGCCCTGTGTTCCTCCAGTGCTTCGAAGCCCTTGTCAAGGGCAGCAGCTATCGTCTTTTTAGAAGCATATGCACCGAAATACTGGTGAAGCACATGGACAACGTGTTTTCTTCTGTTAAGGTCAAGGAAGGGATAGAGGAAATTCTTTACGCTGAGCTTTTCGTTATTCGCCATAAGCAGCTCCGGGTAATATGCCACTACAGGGCAGTTGAAATGGTTATCCGATTCTCCCTCGTCGATAGTATAGCTCATACATGGGTAGAAGATGAAGTCAACATTCTTCTCCAGCAGGCTTTCTATATGTCCGTGGGTAAGTTTAGCCGGATAGCAGACTGTATCCGAGGGAATTGTATTCTGTCCCTTATAGTAGGTATCTCTGGTGCTTGTTTCCGAAAGCACCACTGCAAAGTCAAGCTCCTTGAAGAAGGTTGCCCACAATGGCATCTGGTCGTAATAATGAAGAGCCATAGGCAGACCCACTGTGGCAATGGGTGAAAAGGGCTGATGTTCTCCATAGGAACGTATCATATCATATTTGATATCGTAGAGATTCGGGAGAATATCCTTAGGACTTGCACCTGCGCCCCGTTCGCAGCGGTTTCCGGAAATAAATCTTCCGCCGCCTGCAAAACGGATTATATTAAGACTGCAGTGGGCTGTACAGCCCTTGCACTGGGCAGAAGAAGATGTATATGAAAACTCCTTCAGAGCCTTCAGACCGATAATGCTGCTTTCGCCGGTGCTTTTTTCCTTAGCGTAGAGAGCCGCACCGAAGGCACCCATAAGACCGGAAATAGCGGGACGAATGACCTCACGCTTCATTTCACGTTCAAAGCAGCGGAGAACCGCATCATTTAGGAAGGTTCCGCCCTGTACTACGATATGTTCACCCAGTTCATCGGGAGATTTTGCACGGATAACCTTATAGACCGCATTTTTGATAATGGAGCCGGAAAGTCCTGCGGAAATATCCGCCACGGTAGCGCCGTCCTTCTGAGCCTGTTTTACGCTGCTGTTCATGAAAACGGTGCAGCGTGAGCCAAGGTCAACGGGATGCTCTGCAAAAAGACCCAGCTCTGCAAATTCTGCAATATCGTAGCCGAGAGCCATTGCGAAGGTCTGGATAAATGAACCGCAGCCGGAGGAGCAGGCTTCATTCAGCATAATGCTGTCGATTGCGCCGTTCTTTATTTTGAAGCACTTGATATCCTGTCCGCCGATATCCATAATGAAGTCAACCTCCGGGCAGAAGAATGAAGCCGCCTTGAAGTGGGCAACAGTTTCAACAATACCGTGGTCGATTCCCAGACCAGCCTTTAAAAGTTCCTCGCCGTAGCCTGTAACAGCGCTTCCTGCTATGGTGAGAGAGGGACTTTTTGTTCTGTAGAAATCCATGAGAGCTTCTGTAATGCAGTCAAGAGGCTGTCCCTTGTTTGATGTGTAAAATTCATACAGAAGGCGGTTATCCTCTGAAATAACTACCATTTTTGTAGTGGTAGAGCCTGCGTCTATGCCAAGATAGGCATTGCCCTCATATGTACTGAAATCTGCTCTTTCCACGTTATGGGATGCGTGACGTGCCCTGAAACGCTCATATTCCTCCGGATATGAGAAAAGCGGCGGATCGGAGGTTGCTGTATTTTCTGCGGAAGCCTTCATTATTTTTTCTGTAAGCTCTTCTATTGTATAGGCTTCTCTCTGATTCATTGCAGACAATGCGCATCCGTATGCCACAAATGTACGTCCGTCCTCGGGAAAGACAGCGTTTCCTGCATCAAGGTGAAGGGTTTCCGTAAAGGCAGTTCTCAGACCCTCAAGGAATGACAGCGGACCGCCAAGGAACAGAACCTTGCCTTCTATTTTGCGTCCCTGGGCAAGTCCTGAAACAGTCTGATCCACCACTGCCTGGAAAATACTTGCGGCAATGTCCTCTTTTCTTGCACCCTGGTTAAGGAGCGGCTGTATATCTGATTTAGCAAATACTCCGCATCTTGAGGCAATGGGATATGTTTTCTCCGCACGAAGAGCCATTTCGTCCAGCTGATCGGCGGTAACATTGAGAAGAGTTGCCATCTGGTCTATAAATGCACCGGTACCGCCTGCGCAGGTACCGTTCATACGCTGTTCAGTGCCGCCTGTAAGGAAGATGATTTTAGCGTCCTCGCCGCCAAGCTCAATAACAGCGTCGGCGTCCGGATAACGCTGATTCACTGCAACAAACGCCGCATGAACCTCCTGCACAAAGGGAAGACCTGCTGAATTCGCAAGTCCAAGACCTGCTGAGCCTGTTATACATACGGGGAATACTTCTCCCGGATAAACACCTGCTATCTGTTTCAGCTGTGCTGCTGCTGTTTCTCTTACTTTTGAATAGTGCCTCTGATAATTTGAATATACTACCTGATTATTTTTGTCAAGAATAACTGCCTTTACGGTGGTTGAGCCAATGTCAATGCCAAGAGCAAACCCGGATTTATGCAGATCTTTTCTGGAAATATTCATGAAAAAAGGCGGCTCCTTTCCTTATGTATCTGAAATTAGTTAGATACAATTATTATACTACACTTTAAAAGAAAATGGAAGAGCGAAAATAAATTTTTTTGAAGAAAACTTTTGCCAGAAAAGTTGAAATACTTTAGTATAGTGACGTATACTCCCAACCGCCACAAATTACCGTAAATATGAAGATGATTTTTGCAGAAAATATGGGCAGATAACAACAAAGAAGGAGTGAGCAGAATGGCAAAGGCTCTGGGAAGAGGAATGTTCCACGTGGAACAGAATGTGTATATTTCCTCCTTTGCGGCTGTAGCAGGAAAAAAAGAGGGAATGGGGCCTATGGGAAAATGCTTTGACAGGGTGGAGGAGGACAGTCATTTCGGGCAGAAAACATGGGAACAGGCGGAAAGCAGAATGCAGCAGGAGGCAGTTTATCATGCCATGAAAAAGGCAGAGCTTTGCCCTGATGATATCGATGTTATTCTTGCAGGAGATCTCATAAATCAATGCACCTCCAGCACCTATAGTCTGCGTCCCTTCGGAGTGCCGTTTCTGGGACTTTTCGGGGCCTGTTCCACAATGGCGGAGGGACTTATCACAGGAACATTATTTCTCAGCTCAGGTGCAGGAAAACGCTGTATAGCAGCCACTTCCTCTCATTTTTCCACAGCGGAAAGGCAGTTCCGGTTTCCGCTTTCCTACGGCGGACAAAGACCTCCTTCCGCCCAGTGGACCTGTACAGCCTCCGGTGCAGCAGTACTTGATACTGAATCAAAGGGATCGCCCTGTATAACCGGCGGCTGCATAGGAAGGATAACGGATCTGGGCGTAACGGACGCCAACAACATGGGCGCAGCTATGGCTCCTGCGGCGGCGGATACTCTCACAAGGTGGTTTAAAGCCACCGGAACAAAGCCCCGGGATTACGACGCAGTGGTAACAGGAGATCTTGGAGAAATCGGCGGAAAATTGTTTCTGGAAATCATGATGAAGCAGGGATATGAAACAGCACCCTGCTATCACGACTGCGGAGCCATGATGTTTGACAATATAAAGCAGGATACCCACGCAGGAGGTTCAGGCTGCGGATGCGGAGGAAGCCTTTTATGCGGACATTTTCTGCCGATGGTCAGAAGGGGCGAAATAAAACGTATGCTCTTCATGGCAACAGGCGCCCTTATGTCACCGATGCTTGTACAGCAGGGTGAAAGCATACCCTCAATAGCACATCTTGTGGAAATAAAACTTAAGGAGGAGAAGGCGTGATGCTTGAATATTTGTGGGCATTTCTCATAGGCGGTGTGATCTGCGCTGTGGGACAGGTGCTGATCGATTATACAAAGCTTACTCCTGCACGTATACTCACAGGATATGTGGTGGCAGGTGTGCTTTTGTCTGCATTGGGATTATATAAGCCCCTTGTGGAATTTGCCGGCGGCGGTGCAACAGTTCCGCTGACAGGCTTCGGACATCTGCTGGCAGAGGGAATACGTAAATCTGTTGATGAAAAGGGCTGGCTTGGCATATTTTCAGGAGGACTTACAGCCTCCTCAGCAGGAATTACGGCTGCCATGCTGTTCGGTCTGGCGGCAGCGGCGATTTTCAAACCAAAGGATAAATAGGAGGGAACAGCATGAAAATTACACCTGAGCTTTACAGTGATATGATGAAGGCAGCGGCTCCGAAATCCAAAAGCTATGTAAATATACCACTTGCCTTTCTGTTCGGAGGAGGAATATGCCTGCTTGGAGAGATATTTCTCAATCTTTTCGAATATTACGGACTTGAAAAGGAAGCGGCAGGTTCATGGACATCAGTGCTGCTTGTATTTTTAAGCGCTCTGCTTACGGGTCTTGGCTGGTATGAAAAAATAGCAAAACACGCAGGAGCTGGCACACTGGTACCAATTACCGGCTTTGCCAACGGCGTAACTGCACCTGCCATTGAAGCAAGAACAGAAGGCTGGATACTCGGAATCGGTGCAAAGATTTTCACCATAGCAGGACCGGTTATTCTGTATGGAACAGCCGCCTCTGTGGTATACGGATTATTCCTTCAGCTGTATAAAGTGCTGTTTGGGTAGATTCATAAGTGGAATTATACAAAAAGGAACGGTTATCAGCCGTTCCTTTCTTTGTGCAATTTATAATTAAAGTAAAATCAAGCGGAACATTGCCCTCCCTGAAAGGGAGGGACGGACCACCGAAGGTGGTGGGAGGGTTTTAACGCTTAAATCTTTCAGTCTACTTTAAATTTAGAGGTTTTAACCCTTCAGTCTTGCCTTCGGCAAGACAGCTTCCCTTTCAGGGACGCCTTTTGAACCGCAAGGTTTTAGCAATTGCTTTAAATTATGGTTAAAGCCAAATTTAGCGGAATATTGCCCTCCCTGAAAGGGAGGGAAACCGTCGAAGACGGTGGGAGGGTTTAACTCATCAGCCCTCAGATTCCTCTTCATTTTCAAAGTTTTCCAAAGCCTTGTCTATGGCAGAATCCTCTTCATTATCTTCAATGTCGGTATCGCTCTGAGAATTATCCGCATTCTCATTTTCAGACTGCTCTTCGCCGTCCTTTCTGTGAATACGTTCATCAACCTTGTCCATAACAGCACTCATGCTGTTGTGAACAGACTGCTTTAATCTGGAAAATAATGCTGAGGTTTTCTGCCCGACAGCCGGAAATATCATTGGTTTATCCTTGTTTCCGGGACTGCTGCCGTTATCATTTCCCTCTGCTGCTGCAGCGGTTTTTTCACGGAGAATAGTGTAAATAAGGGACATAAGCGGTACGCCCACAACCATTCCCACAACGCCGAACAATCCGCCGCCTACAGTAACGGCAAAGAGTATCCATATCGCAGGAAGACCCACGGAACTGCCCACAACTCTCGGGTAAATAAGATTTCCGTCGATCTGCTGAACAACAATAATGAAAACTACAAACCATATTGCACGCCATGGGTCGATCATAAGATATATGATCGCACCCGGTATAGTACCGATAATAGGACCAATGATAGGTATAATGTTGGTAACGCCCACGATAACGCTTATCATAATGGCATAAGGGAAACCCAGGATAGTCATTCCGATAAAGCAGAGAAGACCCATGATAAGAGCTTCCATAAGCTGTCCGGATACAAAATTTGAGAATGTGTTGAAGGTAAGTGCGCTGTAATGTATAATGCGGTCGTAGCTTGTCTGGGAGAAGAAAGTTTTGAGAATACGCTTAGCCTGCTTCTTAAGTTTTGAACGTCCTGCCAGAATGTAAATGGAAAATACGATTCCGAATACAATATCCGTTATAACTCCTGCAAATCCGCTTGCCCACTTTCCGATTTTTCCCATAACGTCAGGCATATAATCAGGCAGTTTTGACGCAACGCTTGATAGCTGTGAAATAATATCCTTAGAGTTGATATTCAGCTTTTCAAGAAGATTTCCTCCTCTGTCGTTCTTGAAGAAGTTCATTATATTGTCAAGCCAGTTCTGGATATTTACAACGTATGTGGAGAATTTATCTGTGAATTCCTCAATGCTGCTTATAAATGAAGGCACAACTATCCATATAAGTCCTGTAAGTATTCCAAAGAAGAACAGATAGGACAGAAGCACCGCAACGCCTTTGCAGGGAAAACGTCTGCCCTTTGCGGCTTTTTCCAGGAAATGAGTTATCCTCACCACCGGACCGTACAGCACGAAGGTTAAAACGATTCCTATAAAAATAGGCCGCAGTATTCCCAGAAGGCTGCCTATCCAGCCAAGAAGCGTTTCCAGTCGCATAAGAACGAATGCTATTATGATAAGCATTGCACCGCTGAAAATGAGGGTCATAGCCAGCGTCTTGTTTATGTTGTGTTTTCTTTTGGGCATAGAAAAACGCTCCCTCCTTTAGCCTACAATAATTTTTGCAATGTCCACCGTCTGCTTGGCGTCCTTTGCATAGAAATCCGCATTGATCTCCTTTGCATATTCCGGAGTAAGCACCGCACCGCCAACAACAGTTCTGCATTCCGGAAGACGCTCATTCAGAAGGGCAATTGTGTCCCTCATTGCACCAAGGGTGGTGGTCATAAGGGCGGACAGCCCCACAAGGGAAACATTATGCTCCAGAGCGGCATTTACAACAGTTTCCGGCGGAACGTCCTTGCCAAGGTCAATTACCGTGTAGCCGTAATTTTCCAGAAGTACCTTTACAATGTTCTTGCCAATGTCGTGAACGTCGCCCTTTACCGTTGCAAGAACTATTTTTCCCTTGCTGACAGGTGCGTCCTGACTTTTTAAAAGCTTTTCCTTAATTGCAGCAAAGGCAGACTGTGCCGCACCTGCTGTCAGAATAAGCTGGGGCAGGAATATTTTACCCTGTTCAAAGAGTACTCCCGCCTTGTCAAGGGCAGGTATAAGCATCTCATTTATAATTTCCATAGGCTCGTGGCTCAGAAGAAGCTTTTCCGTGATTTTTCCGGATTCCTCCGCAAGTCCGTGAGCAAGGGCATATCCAAGGTCAGGCTCTGCATTGCTGTCAGCTGTAGGCTGAGCCTTTTTCGGAGCATTTGCATCCGCACCGTAAGCCTCAATGAATCCCACAGAATTTTTATCATGGCAGGCAAGCACCTTGTAGGCACGTACTGCCTCAGCCATTGAAACAATATTCGGATTCATAATAGGCAGGTCAAGTCCCATCTGCATAGCCATTGTAATAAATGTCCTGTTTACAGCCTCACGGTTGGGAAGTCCGAAGGAAATATTTGATACGCCCAGAACTGTTTTAAGTCCCAGCTCCGTCTTTACACGGTGAAGCGCCGACAGTGTTTCCAGTGCCCCTGTCTGTTCTGCGGAAACTGTAAGGGTAAGACAGTCTATATATACATCCCTCCTGGGAATGCCTATGCTTTCCGCCCTTTTCAGAATCTTTTCCGCAATGGCGAATCTGTCATCAGCCTTCTGGGGTATGCCCTTTTCATCAAGGGTAAGACCAACCACAGCCGCACCGTATTTCTTTACAATCGGAAGAATGGATTCCAGTGATTTTTCCTCGCCGTTTACCGAATTTACAATAGGTTTGCCGTTGTAAACCCTCAGTGCCGCCTCTAAAACCTCCGGGTCTGTTGAATCCAGCTGAAGCGGCGAATCTCCTACAGACTGAAGAGCCTTCACGGTACGCACCATCATGTCCTTTTCATCAATGCCAGGCAGACCTACATTCACATCAAGAATGTCCGCACCTGCTTCTGTCTGCTGAAGTGCCTGGTCAAGGATATAGGAAATGTCATTTTCACGCAGAGCCTGCTGAAAACGCTTCTTTCCAGTGGGATTTATTCTCTCGCCTATCATGCGTGGCTCTGTAATCGGTACAACTGAGGTTGCAGAGCATACAGCCGCAGGAATGTCCTTTTCCTGTACAGGAGCAAGCTCCATGCTGTCAAGCTTTTCATAAGCGGCTTTCAGATGTTCCGGCGTTGTGCCGCAGCAGCCGCCGAATATCCTGACTCCAAGTTCAGCAAATTCCGACAGAGCCTCAGCAAATTCCGTAGGTTCTACGGAGAAAAGTCCCGTCACAGGGTCGGGAAGACCTGCATTCGGCTTTATGATAACAGGAAGGTTCGTCCACCTGCATATTTCCTTCGCAACAGGCATAAGCTCCTTCGGACCCAGTGAACAGTTTACGCCTACAGCGTCCGCACCAAGTCCCTCAAGGGTAAGAGCCATAGCCGCCGCACTGCAGCCTGTAAATGTTCTGCCGCTTTCCTCAAAGGTCATTGTAACAAGTACAGGCTTGTCACTGTTTTCCTTTGCCGCAAGAAGTGCCGCCTTTGTTTCGTAAAGGTCAGTCATTGTTTCAATTACAATAACATCAGCCTCACTGCCTGCTAAGACTTCCTCACGGAAAATGTCATAAGCCTCCTCAAAGGTAAGAGTACCCAAAGGCTCCAGCAGCTGTCCTATAGGACCAATGTCAAGGGCAACCAGTGTATCTGTACCGAGAGCCGCCTTTTTTGCATTGCGGATGCCTGCGGAAATAAGCTCCGTTACGCTTTTGCCGGTTTTCTTCATTTTCAGGCGGTTTGCTCCGAAAGTGTTGGCGTAAATAATGTCAGAACCTGCTTCTATATACGCCCTGTGGACTTTAATAAGCCTTTCCGGTTCTGTAATGTTGTAAAGCTCCGGTATTGCACCGGCAGGCATACCGTCCTTCTGCAGCATGGTACCCATGCCGCCGTCCAGACGGATATATTTTTTCTTTTCAATAAGTTCTCTAAGCATTGCCGCAGTGAACTCCCTTTCTTCTGAACTGACAGCGGTCACGCATATTGCAGTAAGCGCAGCCCTGTCTTTTTTTAGGCAGCGGTTTGTCCGATACCCCCATTATCGCTGTAACTGACTTTGTGGGTATCAGTATGGAGGAATCTGTCACAGTAAGACCGATCTTTCTCTGTGCGTCCAGCAGCGAGAGGATATTTTCCTGCAAATCAAGAGGAAGATCGCCATATCCCGGACTGAAACGCCATGTCATATATTTTCCCTGAAGCTCATTTCCTATGATAACTTCCGCCTTGTTGCATATCTGCTCTATCCCTGCACTTGCCAGAGCGTCCGCAATGAGAGCGTCAGTCATGCTCCGAGCCTTTGCCCTTGAAATGAACATATCGCCCTGAGCCGAAAGAGTCGCCGCCATGAATACAGCTTCAGTACAGCCCTCTAAATGCTCTGCAATGGCATTCCCGGAAAGCTTTATTCCTCCTGCGGAAGGCATTCCCTCCGGAGTTTTTTTCAGAGGAAATATCCGCCAGATAAATCGTGGTCTTGCCGCTTTTATAAGCTCTTTTTCAGCAGCGTCAATACGTGCAGTAAAGCTTTCCTCCGGAGCAGTTTCACCAAATCCCATGTACCTCAGAGCCTCGGCTCTGTCCGGACTTTCAAGGCAGAGTGATGTGTTCATCATTTGTCACCTGTCCTGATAATGCCCGAAACAGCCTCGGATATTCTTTTGGCAACGTAAGGATTGTTCATGGTGTACAGATGAATTCCGTCCACACCCTCAGCCAGCAGGTCAACTATCTGGTCTATTGCATAGGCAATGCCTGCATCCCGGAGAGCCTCCGGATTGTTTTCATATTTCTGTATAATGCGTGTAAACTTCCTCGGCAGACTTGCACCGCACATGGAAACCATGCGTTCTATCTGCTTTCTGCTTGTAACAGGCATGATTCCTGCTTCTATCGGCACATGGATCCCTGCACGTTCTGCCCTCCAGCGGAAGTTGTAGAAGGCTTCATTGTCAAAGAAAAGCTGGGAAATGAGATGTGACGCACCTGCGTCCACCTTCCGCTTCAGATACTCAATGTCAATGTCCATATTCGGAGCTTCTGTATGTCCTTCCGGATAGCAGGCAGCCGCAATGTCAAAGTCACCCTTTGACATGATATACTCAATAAGGTCGCTGGCGTGTTTAAAGTCCTCCGAGGGAACAAGGTCCGGTACCATATCGCCCCGGAGAGCAAGTATGTTCTCAATGCCGTTTGCCTTGAAATCCTCAAGTATAACGTCTATCTGCGCCTTCGTATAGTGAATGCAGGGCAGATGTGCCATAGGTGTGATGCCGTGCTTTTCTCTCAGTCTTTTCGCAACGGCAATGGTATTTTCACCGTTTCCGCTGCCGCCTGCGCCCAGTGTTACGCTTATAAAATCGGGCTTCAGCTGCTGAAGCTCCTCCAGGGCGCCGTAAACCGATTCAATGGGACTTGTTTTTTTCGGCGGAAATACTTCAAAGGAGAATACCGTCTTTTTTTCAAAAATTGATGTGATCTTCATGTGGTGTATATCCTTTCTTTTCTATTCTATATTCCAGTCAATTTCCGGAAGCCCCAGGCTTCTGAGAAATTCATTTGCTTTTGAGAAGTGACGGCATCCGAAGAAGCCGTTGTATGCCGACAAGGGACTTGGATGAGCCGCCGTCAGCACCAGATGCTGAGGTGCAGTAATGAGCGTCTGCTTTGACTTTGCATATGCGCCCCACAGCAGAAAAACGATAGGTTCAGAGCGTTCATTCAGCTTTTCGATAATGCGGTCCGTGAGGATCTCCCAGCCTTTTCCTCTGTGGGAACCTGCCTGTCCTGCCCTTACGGTAAGCACCGCATTCAGTAGGAGAACTCCCGACTGTGCCCAGCGGGTAAGTTCGCCGTGTTTTCCCGTATTGTCGGTTCCTGTGTCGCTCTTTATTTCCTTGAAAATATTCTGGAGCGAAGGCGGCGGCATAACGCCCTTTTTCACGGAAAAGCATAAACCGTGAGCCTGACCTTCGCCGTGATACGGGTCCTGTCCGATAATAACTGCCCGTACCTTTTCGTAGGGAGTATATTTCATAGCGTTGAAAATGTCATACATACCGGGATAAACGGTACAGGTGCTGTATTCCTTCAGCAGAAATTTTCTCAGCTGCTGATAGTAGGGCTTGTCAAATTCGCCCATTAAGACATTATCCCAGCTGTTTCCGAAATTTACCATATAAAAAACCTCCCAGAGCGGCATACATATTATTATACCATAATAAAACATTTATTTCAATGACTTTCGCACAATTTTCATGGAAAATAATTTTGCAAAGTCCTGCCTCCGTAGTGCATACCGCTGAAAAATGCAGTGTCAATTAAGATGAATTGTACAATATTTTAAGAATCCTCTTGACTAATCGGAGAAATTATAATATAATAATATGTAATTGTCGATGCGGCTGATAAAAGCCGGGACACAAATGAAGGCTGTCCTTTTCAAAGGCGGCTGACAATATTCACATTAGGAGGCAAAATCGTGAAAAAAATTTCAAAACCGGTTTTCTTCATTGTATTTGCCGTTATCGCACTCTTTACTGTAACCACTGTGTTTGGTGTACATTCCCAGTACGGCGATATTGTCACCACATATGTACACGGTGTAGATGACATTCGTCTTGGCATAGATATCCAGGGCGGCGTTGATGTTACATTTGAGCCTGCGGACGACGTAGATGCAACTGAAGAGCAGATGGACGCAGCACTTGAAACAATCAAGTATCGTCTTATTTCACTGAACATCAATGACAGCGAAACATACGTTGACTACAACAGCAACCGTATTATCGTGCGTTTCCCGTGGCAGGCAGGCGAAGCAAACTTCGACCCTGAGGCTGCCGTAAAGGAACTGGGCGAAATGGCAGAGCTTTCCTTCCGCTACGGACAGGAAGCGACCCAGGACGAAAACGGCAATGCAGTTCCCGCAGGTGCAGTTATCCTTACAGGTGCCGACGTTGAAAAAGCAGGCGTAGGCGCAACAAAGGACGAAACCACAGGCGGCGCTAAATATATGGTAACTCTGAAGCTTTCGGATTCAGGCAAGGACGCATTCCACGACGCAACATCTGCCCTTTATTCTGAAAACGGCGTTATCTCAATCTGGATGGACAATACAATGATCTCTGCTCCTACAGTAAATTCCGTTATCACAGACGGCGAATGTACTATTGAGGGCGATTTTACATATGAATCTGCAAAGGAACTGGCTGACAAGATCAATTCCGGCGCACTTCCTTTTTCCCTGGAAACAACAAGCTTCAAGACCATTTCTCCCACAATGGGACAGGGCGCTCTTGATGCAATGATACTGGCAGGCATAATCACACTGGCATTCATTGTTATCTACATGATCTTCTTCTACAGACTCCAGGGCTTTGTGGCGTCTGTTTGCCTGGTGGGACAGGTTGCCGGTATGCTGGCAGCAGTTTCCGGCTGGTTCGGCTTTATGGACAGCGCAACTCTCACTATACCGGGTATTGCAGGTATTATCCTGTCTGTAGGTATGGGCGTTGACGCAAATATCATTACAGGCGAACGTATCCGTGAGGAGCTCCGTGCAGGCAAGAATGTACAGACAGCTCTTGCATCCGGCTACAAGAGAGCCTTCAGTGCGATCTTTGACGGAAACCTTACCGGTATTATCGTGGCTATCGTGCTTATGGGCGCATTCGGTATTTCCGACAGCTGGTGCGCACAGCTGCTGAGTCCCTTGTTCCGCTGGTTCGGTGCAACAACTGAGGGCGTTATCTACTCCTTCGGCTACACATTGATGACCGGTCTTATTATGAACTTTATCATGGGCGTACTTGCATCAAGACTTATGACAATGTCACTGGCAAGATTCAAGTGCTTCCAGAACAAGAAGCTTTATGGAGGTGGCGTCGATGTCAAGTAATAACTACGAAAAATTTGACGTAAAGGTTCGTGACTTCTGCGGCAGAACAAAGATATTTTTCATAGTGACTCTGTCACTGGTGGTTCTTTCCATACTTTCCACCTTTACAGGCGTTGATATCGCACTGGAATTCAAGGGCGGTACCATTATCACATACAGCTATGAAGGCGATATGGATGAAAGCGATATTGAAGCAGAGCTTACAAAGCTTGTGGGCTCCGGCGTAAGAGCTCAGCAGGGCGAATCCCTCAGCAGCAGCGGTAAGACAATGACAATATCCTTCACCTCTACAGAGGGTCTGACAGCAGAACGTCAGGCAGAGGTTTCCGAAACTATCAAGGGAATGTATCCCGATTCAAACCTTGCAGTACTGGACTCCAACGACGTTGACGCACGTTCCGGCGGAGAGTTCTTCACAAAATGTATCGTAGCGGCAATTTTTGCAGCTGTGGTTCTTATCCTGTATATCGCATTCCGTTTCAGAATGATCAGCGGCTGGTCATCAGGTGTATGCGCTATCATGGGACTTATCGTTACACTTATCGTAACATACGGCGGCGTTGCTCTCTGCGGCTTTGATATTGACTCCAATTTCATGGCTGTAATCCTTACTCTGCTTGGATATGCCGTAAACGATACTATCGTAATTTACGACAGAATCAGAGAAAATCAGGAGAGATGCAAGGGCATGAGCATTGAGGAGCTTGTAAATATCAGCAACTCCCAGTCCCTCCGCAGAACTCTCAGAACATCGATCACAACAGTATTTGCAATGATCGCTGTATCTGTTGTGGCAGGTATAATGGGCGTAAATTCAATTCTGAGCTTCTCAATTCCTATGGCTATCGGTATCATCGCAGGTACATTCAATTCAATGTGCTTCGTACCGACTCTGTGGGTATTCTGGCAGAAGAAGCGTGGAAACACAACTGTTAAATATGTAAAGGCTAAAAAGGCTGTTTAAGCCTTCAAGTAACGGACTGCTGTACTGAGTGCGGCAGTCCTTTTTTTTAAAATTATAATATCCTCTTGCAAAACTGAAAAAAATATGTTATAATATTCCGCAGAAAGGAGGCGCCAGTTATGCTGAAAACCGGTGTATCAACTGCTTGTCTGTATCCTATGCCGGTGGAAGAAGCACTGTATGAACTGGTGCTTGGCGGAGTGCAGCAGGTGGAGATATTTCTGAATACCCATTCAGAGCTGCGCAGAAGCTTTATAATGAGCCTTTCAGAACTGCTGGGACGTTTCGGAGCCTCATGCAGTTCACTGCACCCGTTTACCTGCGAGATGGAGCCTATGATGCTTTTTTCCCAGTATGAACGCAGAACCCGTGACGCACTGGATTACTATAAACACTATTTTGCCGCTATGGAAGCACTGGGGGCGGAAGTGTTTGTACTCCACGGAAATAAAGTCACCGGGAATAATGACCTGTATTTTGAAAGGTTTAATATGCTGGCGGAAACAGGCAGGGAATTCGGCGTTACAGTTGCACAGGAAAACGTTTCAAGATGTACAAGCCGTTCCCTTGGATTTCTGAGGGAAATGAAGGAAAAACTGGGCAGTAATGCTAAATTTGTGCTCGATGTGAAGCAGGCAGTTCGTTCGGGCGAAAATCCCTTTGACCTGCTGGATGCTCTGGGAGAAAATATTGCCCTTGTCCATATGAGCGACCACGGTGCCTACGGCGATTGCCTGACCATTGGCAGCGGAAGCTTCAGAATAAAGGATTTTCTCACAAGACTGAATGATTTGAGTCCCGGCTGTACCGTTATGCTGGAGCTTTACAGAAGCGCTTTTGAAAGACCTTCTGATCTTTTGCAGAATTACCAGGTGCTTTGCAGAATTGCCGAGGGAATATAAGGCAGAAAAAAGACAGAAAAACAGGAGATAAAAACGTTATGAACTGCCCATTTTGCGGAGAAAAGGATACCAGGGTACTTGATTCAAGACCCTCTGAAATGAAGATTCGCAGACGCAGAGAATGCGGCGTCTGCCATAAGAGATTCACTACCTATGAGGTGGTGGAGCTGCCTATGCTTACCGTGGAAAAGAAGGACGGAAGCATACAGCCCTTTGACAGAAACAAGCTTATGGCAGGTATTTTCAGTGCCATAAAAAAACGTCCCGTAACCGCCGCCCAGGTTCAGGCTATCGTGGACGCCGTTGAGGAACGCTACGGCTGCGAAATGCGCACCAGTCTGAAAACTACGGAAATAGGCAACATCGTTATGGAACAGCTGAAAAATATCGACCCTGTTGCATATATACGCTTCGCATCTGTTTATCAGGACTTTTCCGATGTTGCGGGCTTTATAAACGCCGTAAGCGAGCTGGGAGAAGCATAAAACAGCACCTGCAGAAAATGCAGAGAGCTGAAATAATATTTTAAAAGGAGATAAATAAAATGAGCTACAATGTTATGGGAAATGACTATTCAAATGAATTCGGCACACAGGACGTTGCCGACAACAAGGTGGTAAGCATTCTTGCCTATATCCCGCTTCTGTTCTGGATACCGCTGGTTGCAGGCAATACATCTTACTGCCGTTTCCACGCAAATCAGGGACTTCTGCTGACACTTGCAGGTCTTGCACTTGGTATAGTAAATGCAATTATCAGCCTTGTTATCGGCTGGATCCCGATCGTGGGCGCAATAATCACCGGTCTTGTATCTTTGGTTTGCGGCGTCGCAGTGCTGGGACTTATGATTTACGGAATGGTATGTACATTACAGGGCTTTGCAAAGGAACTGCCCTTTATCGGCGGTCTGGCACAGCTTATTCGCAGATAACCGGATACATAAGGTCAAAACGCCGGCAGTCATAGTACATTGCACCGAGAAGTATGCCCTCAGGAGTGCAGATAAGTTCTGCCCTTGCACCGGAGCTGCTGTCAAGGCTGTATGTCCATTTTACAGCTTCCTGCCCTAAATGCTCATTAAGGGGCAGTCTTTGCTGCTCCTGAAGGCGGCAGTATGCTGAAAATGCAGTTGAATCGCCGCTTGCAGGCAGAGTTATCTCATGCTGCGCAGGCGGCTCTTCCTTTGGGTTATAGCCGTATTCCGCCAGAAACTGACGCATTGCAGTATCTCCGTTCAGGAAAATCTCAGATGAGGGCGGATTTTTGACTGTGAAATTTATAAGCCAGGCGCCGCCGGCAATTGCCCCCACTGTACCCATTATAAGTATCGCTAATGAACGTTTCATATTGATCCTCCGCATAATGTCTTTGTTTAAAGGTATGCAGAGGGGAAATTTTTAAGAACACAGAAAGGAGTCTGGTCATGCGGCTTGACAGATATTTGTCAGAAAGAACAGAATATTCACGCAGCCGTATAAAAGAGCTGATCGTGGCGAAAAAGGTGCTTGTGAACGGAGCCTTCGCTCTGAAGGCTAATGTGAATATAACAGAGTCTGACGTTGTGGAAATCGCAGGAAAACCTGTCAGACAGAATAAGAACATTGCCCTTCTCCTCAATAAGCCGGCAGGCTATGTAAGCGCAACAGAGGATAAAACTGAGAAAACAGTAACAGACCTTCTTCCGCCGGAATATAAGGGACAGGGACTTGCACCGGCAGGCCGCCTTGACAAGGACACGGAGGGTTTTCTCATTCTGACCAATGACGGCGACCTTCTTCATGAGCTTACATCGCCGAAAAAGCATATTCCCAAGTACTATACAGCAGAGCTTGCAAGGGAATTCACCCAGGAGGCAAAGAGGCTTTTAGCAGAGGGAATTACTCTGAAGGACGGCACAAAATGCCTGCCTGCAAGAGCAGAGGCAGCAGATGATGTGGGCAGAAAAATACTCATATGCCTTCATGAGGGAAAGTATCACCAGGTTAAGCGAATGCTTGCAGCCACAGGAAATCATGTTGAAAAGCTGAGAAGAATAGCAATGGGAAACATGATGCTCCCGGAAAATCTGGCACCCGGAGAGGTGACTGTTCTATTAAACAAAGATTTGTGTGAAGTGTTGAAAGCCGAGGATATATTTTTGCCGCTTCTTCAAAGTCTTGGTAAATGTTCGTCATAATAAATGAATTGTTGCATAAAAGTTTGTGCAATAAACGACTTGCAAAAAGGATAGAATTCTGGTATTATATTATTGTACAGAGGCGGGCATGTCATGCCGCTGAATAGTAAAAAAACTTAATAGGAGGAACTGCTCAATGGCAAGTTTATCACTTAGACACATTTATAAGAAGTATCCGGGCAACGTAGTTGCTGTTAAGGACGTTAACATCGAAATCCAGGATAAGGAATTTATCGTTCTGGTTGGACCTTCCGGCTGCGGTAAGTCCACAACACTGAGAATGATCGCAGGTCTTGAGGAAATTTCCGAAGGCGAACTGTACATCGGCGACCGTCTTGTAAACGACATCGCTCCCAAGGACAGAGATATCGCAATGGTTTTCCAGAACTATGCTCTGTATCCTCATATGACAGTATTTGATAACATGGCATTTGGTCTGAAGCTCCGTAAGGTTCCGAAGGACGAGATCGCTCGTAAGGTTGAAGAAGCTGCAAAGATCCTTGACCTGAGCCACCTGCTTGACCGTAAGCCGAAGGCAATGTCCGGCGGTCAGCGTCAGCGTGTTGCACTGGGCCGTGCTATCGTTCGTAATCCTCAGGTATTCCTTCTTGACGAGCCGCTGTCAAACCTTGACGCTAAGCTCCGTGCGCAGATGAGAACAGAGATCTCCAAGCTCCATAAGTCACTGGGTACAACCTTTATCTACGTAACACATGACCAGACTGAGGCTATGACAATGGGTGACCGTATCGTAGTTATGAAGGACGGTATCATTCAGCAGATCGATACTCCTCAGGCTCTGTACGAAAGACCCGGCAACAAGTTCGTTGCAGGCTTCCTGGGTTCACCTCAGATGAACTTCATCGACGCTGTTCTGAGAAAGGACAACAACTACTATGTTGAGTTCGGTAACGGCGGAAGAATCGACGTTCCTGCTGCTAAGGTTACAAACGACCTGGCAAGATACGTTGACAAGGAAGTTATCATGGGTATCCGTCCTGAGGCTATTCACGATGACGAAATGTTCCTGTCTACAGCAACAACAGGTATTATCGACGCAGAAGTAGAAATCACAGAAATGATGGGTGCAGAAACATATCTGTATCTGACTCATGCTGGTCTTTCAATGACAGCTCGTGTTGATCCACGTTCCACAGCTAAGTCACAGGATACAATCAAGGTTGCTCTTGATCCCAACAAGATTCACCTGTTCGACAAGGACGCTGACAAT
>JBJERG010000179.1:0-4831 GCA_051882155.1 Ruminococcus sp. | reverse complement strand
ATGCCCTTGCTCTCGGACTTGCAACCCAGGAAGAAATTGATACTATCAAGTCATATACCAGAAAAGTAAATGAAGTTTTGAAGGAATTCTTCCTCAGTATCGGAATTAAGCTTATTGACTTCAAGATCGAATTCGGTAAGCTACCTGACGGCACAATCATTCTTGCAGATGAAATTTCTCCCGATACCTGCCGTCTCTGGGATGTAAATACCAATGAAAAGCTTGACAAGGATCGTTTCCGCAGAGATCTGGGCGGAACAGAGGAAGCTTATCAGGAAGTAATGAGAAGAATATTTGGAGAGTAATTATGGGTGGATTTTTTGGAGCGGTTTCATCAAATGACTGCATTTCCGATGTTTTTTTCGGAACCGACTTTCATTCTCATCTGGGTACAAGAAGAGGAGGAATGACTGCATATTCTCCTGAGCTTGGATTTCAGAGAAATATTCATAGTATAGAAAACTCACCTTTTCGGACTAAGTTTGAAAAGGATGTTGAAAATATGCGTGGAACAATTTGTATCGGCTGCATAAGCGATACAGATCCGCAGCCTATTATGGTAAGATCGAAGCTTGGTCTTTATGCTATATGTTCTATCGGCATTATAACAAATGCAAAGGAGCTTTCAGATGAGCTTCTTGAAAACGGATGCCAGAATTTTGAAACAATGAGCAGCGGCAGTATCAATTCATGTGGACTTATCGCAGCTCTTGTTGCCCAGAAAAATACCTTTGTTGAGGGTATAAAATATGCCCAGGAAAAAATAAAGGGTACAATGTCGCTTGCCATTATGACTGAGGATTCAATTATTCTTGCAAGAGATAAATACGGAAGACTTCCTATTTTAGTAGGTAAACGTTCTGACGGGTATTGTTTCTCTTTTGAATCTTTTGTATATCAGAAGCTGGGATTTGAAACCTGCTATGAGCTTAAAGCCGGTGAAATACTGAAGGTTACAAAAGATGATATCGAGGTTCTCCACAAGGGAAATGACGATATGAAAATATGTGCATTTCTCTGGACATATTACGGTTATCCCAATGCCTGTTATGAAGGCGTAAACGTTGAAATGATGCGCACAAGAAACGGCGAGATAATGGCTGAATATGACATGAAGAACGGAAAACTGCCCGATGTTGACTATGTGTGCGGAGTACCTGACTCAGGCATTCCTCATGCTATAGGTTATGCAAACAAAAGCGGAATACCATTTGCAAGACCATTTGTAAAGTACACTCCCACATGGTCAAGAAGCTTCATGCCCACAAATCAGAGTATGAGAAATAAGGTGGCTAAGATGAAGCTTATCCCTGTACCTGAGCTTATAAGAGGAAAGAAGCTTCTGTTTGTGGACGACAGTATCGTAAGAGGTACGCAGATGCGTGAAACTGTGGAATTTCTGTATGAAAACGGTGCAAAGGAAGTTCATATGCGTTCAGCTTGTCCGCCTATTATGTACGGCTGCAAATATCTGAATTTTTCCAGAAGCACATCTGAGCTTGAACTTATTGCAAGACAGATAATTGATGAGTATGAGGGCATTGAAGGCGTAAAATATATTAATGAATACTCAGATTCTTCAACAGAAAGAGGAAGAAGACTGAGAGATGAGATATGCAGAAGGCTTAAACTCACATCACTGGAATTCCAGTCCCTTGAAGGAATCGTAAAGGCAATAAGTATTCCCGAATGCAATCTCTGCACATATTGCTGGACAGGCAAAGAATAACTGATCACACGAATAAACCTATGATTCAAACACCATGGAGGTATAAATGGAAAGCTATTCTGAAAGCTACAAAAAGGCCGGCGTTGACGTAACAGCCGGTTACAAGGCAGTTGCTCTTATGAAGGAGCATATTGCAAAGACAATGACATCAAATGTACTCACAGGAATCGGAGGCTTCGGAGGCCTTTTCGAGCTTGATCTGACAGATATAGAAAAACCGGTGCTGGTATCCGGCACAGACGGTGTTGGCACGAAGCTGAAAATTGCATTCCTTATGGATAAGCACAATACAATAGGTATTGACTGTGTAGCTATGTGTGTTAACGACATTATCTGCTGCGGTGCAAAGCCCCAGTTCTTCCTTGACTATATCGCACTTGGAAAGAACATTCCCGAAAAGGTTGCTTCTATCGTTTCGGGTGTTGCAGAGGGCTGCGTACAGTCAGGCTGTGCCCTTGTTGGCGGCGAAACTGCGGAAATGCCCGGTTTCTATCCCGAAGATGAATATGACGTTGCAGGTTTTGCTGTAGGTGTTGTTGATAAGAACAAGGTGCTTAATCCCGATACTCAGAAAGCAGGAGATGTTCTTATCGCTCTCAAATCAAGCGGTGTTCATTCAAACGGCTTCTCTCTTGTTCGTAAGGTGTTTACCATTAATGAGCAGAATCTTGCAAGATATTCACCGGATCTTGGCACTACACTTGGTCAGTGCCTGCTGACACCTACTAAAATATATGTAAAGCCTGTTCTTTCACTTCTCAAGGAAGTAAATGTAAAGTCCATTGCTCATATTACAGGAGGCGGATTTTATGAAAATATTCCGAGATCACTTCCTAAGAATCTTGCTGCTTATATTGAAAAGAAGAATGTGCAGGTTCTGCCTGTATTTGATCTTATTGCAAAGACTGGAAATATTCCTGAGAGAGATATGTTCAACACATTTAATATGGGTGTTGGCATGATCGTAAGTGTACCTCAGGACGAGGCAGACAAGGCTGTACGCATTCTGAATGCAGCAGGTGAAGAGGCATATATCCTGGGTGAACTTGTTGAATCCACTGAAGGCGTAATTCTCAAGTAAAAAGCAGGTGCTGTTATGAAACGTATCGTTGTACTTGTATCAGGCGGCGGAACAAATCTGCAGGCTCTTATTGACGCTGAAAAAAGAGGAGATATAAAAAGCGGCAGTATTACCTGCGTTATCTCCTCAAAAGAAGACGCATTTGCCCTTGAACGTGCCAGAAAAGCCGGAATTCCATCACGTGTAGTAAAGAGAAAGGATTATCCTGACGCTGACAGCTATACTGATGCACTGCTTGAAGTGCTGCGTGAAGAAAAGGCTGATCTTATTATTCTTGCAGGTTTTATGACTATTTTAGGCGAGAAGCTTATTAGAGCTTATGAAAATAAAATAGTGAATGTTCATCCGTCACTTATTCCTGCATTCTGCGGAGAAGGCTTTTATGGTCTTAAAGTGCATGAATATGCCCTTGAAAGAGGAGTGAAGGTGTCGGGAGCAACAGTTCATTTTGTAAATGAAATAGCAGACGGCGGACCTATCATAATGCAGCAGCCGGTTGCAGTAGAAAATGGAGATACTCCCGAAATACTGCAAAGGCGCATTATGGAACAGGCTGAATGGAAGCTTTTGCCTAAGGTTGCAGAGCTTTTCTGTGCTGGCAGAATCAAGGTTACAGACGGCAAAGCATATATTACTGAATAATGGAGGAAATCCCCATGGAAATAAAATGTATAAGCAATGAGCTTAAAAATAATTCTTATCCCGGAAGAGGAATAATTCTGGGAAAATCCGAGTGCGGACGTTATGCAGTTGCAGCATATTTCATTATGGGTAGAAGCGAAAACAGCAGAAACCGTGTTTTCGTTGAAGACGGAGAAGGCATTCGCACACAGGCTCACGATCCTGCTAAACTTTCTGACCCAAGTCTTATTATATATGCACCGGTAAGAGTACTTGGCAAGACTACAATCGTTACGAACGGTGATCAGACAGATACAGTTTACGAGGAAATGGCAAAGGGCAAGACCTTTGAGCAGTCACTCAGAATAAGAAAATTTGAGCCTGATGAGCCTAACTTCACACCTCGTATTTCCGGTATTATTGAGCTTGAGGAGGGATTCTCATACTCTCTGTCAATTCTCAAGAGTGCAGAGGGAAATCCTGCTGCCTGCCACCGTTTCACATTCTCCTATGACTGCCCTCAGGACGGAATCGGTCACTTTATCCACACATATCAGGGTGACGGCAATCCGCTGCCAAGCTTTGAGGGTGAACCTGAGAAAATCAGAGTTACAGGTGATATTGATTCATTCACAAATAAGCTCTGGACGAATCTGAATGAGGATAACAAGGTTTCCCTGTTTGTACGTTTTATCGACCTTGAAACAGGCAAGGCTGATACAAGAATCGTGAATAAAAACTGCTGATCGGAGGATAATAAAATGTCAAATGAAATGCTTCTCAAATATGGCTGCAACCCAAATCAGAAGCCTTCAAGAGTATATATGGAAAACGGTGCAGACCTGCCTATTACCGTTCTGAACGGCAAGCCAGGTTATATCAACCTTCTGGACGCATTCAACGGCTGGCAGCTTGTACGTGAGCTGAAGGCTGCAACAGGTATGTGTGCTGCAACATCTTTCAAGCACGTATCTCCTGCCGGTGCTGCAGTAGGCGCACCTCTTTCAGATACACTGAAGAAGATTTACTTTGTAGATGATCTGGGCGAACTTTCTCCTCTGGCTTGTGCATATGCAAGAGCAAGAGGTGCTGACAGAATGTCCTCTTACGGTGACTTCATTGCACTGTCTGATATTTGCGATATTCCCACAGCAAAGATGATACAGCGTGAGGTTTCCGACGGTATTATTGCTCCGGGATATGAGCCGGAGGCACTGGAAATTCTCAAATCAAAGAGAAAGGGAACCTACAATATCATTCAGATTGATGAAAGCTATGTTCCTGCTGAGATTGAACGCAAGCAGGTGTTCGGAGTAACATTTGAACAGGGCAGAAACGAACTTAAAATTGACAACGAAATGCTCGGTAATCTTGTAACAGATAACAAAGATATTCCTGAG
>JBJERG010000178.1:0-4848 GCA_051882155.1 Ruminococcus sp. | reverse complement strand
CACAACAACAACAACTACCACCACAACAACTACTACCACAACTACCACTACCACAACAACTACAGAAACCCCGTGGTGGGAGCAGACAACCACAACAACTACTGAGAATCAGTGGTGGCAGGACAGCAGCACCACAACCACTACAACCACCACAACTACAGAATACCCATGGTGGGAACAGACCACAACCACCACAACTACAGAATATCCCTGGTGGGAGAAGACCACAACAACAACTGAAACTCCCCAGTATATTCCCGGCGATGTAAACGGCAACAGAGTTGTCAATATGATCGATGTGATCTATCTCCAGAAATATCTCATGAATCAGCATTATCTGAGCGCTGAAAGCAAAAAAGCCGCTGATATGAACAGCGACGGAAGAATAAATGTATTTGACATGATACTTCTGAAAAAACTTGTTATCGGTTAAAATGAAAAATTTCTTCAATAATAACGAAAAGCTGCCGCAGTAATAATTGCGGCAGCTTTTTTATCAGAACTGATCTCTGTTTTTATTTCTGTTCTGGTTGTTCTGACTGTTTTTGTTGTTCTGATTATTCTGATTATTTCTGTTGTTCTGGTTATTCTGATTGTTCTGGTTATTCTGGTTGTTCTGGTTACGGTTTTCCTGATTATTCATGGCAAATCCGCCTTTCGTTTTATTTGCAGTCATGTTCCTGCACAGGTATTATTGCTCAGAAAAGTCTGAATATACATGAAACCCCGGCACAAAGCAGAACACCGCAGGCAGTAGGCAGAAGCATGGCAAGAAGCATACAGCGGATACTTCCGGTTTCTTTTTTTATTGTAAGACAAGCGGTACTGCATGGGAAGTGGAACATAATGAAGATCATCATGCACAGAGCTGTTGTAAAATCCCAGCCGTTTGCCGCAAGAATACTGTGAAGCTCCTGAACTCCCGCTGTTTCAGTGATAATGCTGTCAGACTGATAGAGCATAACAGCAATGGGCATCACTATTTCATTGGCAGGAAAACCCATTATGAATGCTGTAAGTATCTTTCCGTCCAGACCTATAAGTCTGCCGGGCGGATCGAGAAAATCAGCGGCAATTGATAATACGGAGCTTCCTCCGGCTCTGATATTGGCAAGGAGCCACAGAATAAGTCCTGCCGGAGCCGCCACAAGACAGGCTCTTCCAAGTACGAATATTGTTCTGTCCAGCAGAGAACGCAGAAGAACCTTTAATATCTGAGGGCGGCGATAGGGCGGCAGTTCCAGTGTAAAGGCTGACGGTATGCCCTTCAGGATAGTCACAGACAGCAGTTTGGAAATCAGAAGAGTGACCATTACACCGGAAAGGATCAGCAGTGTAAGGTATAATGCGGACAAAAGGGAACCGCCTGCACCGGGTGCAAAAAATGCGGTAATAAGGGCAATGAGAGTGCCGAATCTTCCGTTGCAGGGAACGAAATTATTTGTAAGAACTGCAATGAGCCTTTCTCTCGGAGAATGAATAATACGGCAGCCGGTAATACCGGCGGCGTTGCAGCCAAAGCCCATGCACATTGTGAGAGCCTGTTTTCCGCAGGCGCCTGCACACTGGAAACGTTTGTCAAGGAGAAATGCGATTCTCGGCAGAAACCCTGAATCCTCCAGCAGTGTAAAAAGCGGAAAGAAAATAGCCATAGGAGGCAGCATTACAGCCACTACCCATGTAAGTACCTTGTATATTCCGTCAAGGAGAATGCCCCTCAGCCACCAGGGTGCGTCAGCCATAAGGGAATACAGAAGCTCTCCAAGAGCTGAAAAACCCTTCTGAAGCAGAGCCGAAGGATAATTCGCACCGGTAATGGTTATCCACAAAACTATGCCTAAAAGCAGAAAAAGCACCGGAAATCCCGTATATTTTCCCAGTATGACCCGGTCAATCTTCCTGTCACGGCTTCCGGTATTCCGGGGCTTTTTAACAGTTTCAGAGCATATTTTTTCCGCCATTTCCACCGCTGCCCTTGTATCCTCAGCCGCATCCTTAAATGGAATTATCTCCTCCGGGCACGGCTTATCATTTTCAGAGAGCAGTGATAAAAGGCAGTCAAGAAGGTTATCAAGACCTTCTTTTTTTCTTGCGGAAATGCCTGCCACCGGAGCGCAGAGCAGTTCTGACAGCCTTTCATAATCTATGGAAATATTCTGTTTTTCAGCTTCGTCCGTAAGTCCTGCGCAGACCACAAGCCTTTGTCCCATAGCTTTTATCTGAAGTGCCAGTACAAGGCTTCTTTCAAGGCAGGTGCTGTCGCATACTACAATAACAGCGTCAGGCTTTTCATTGCAGATGAAGTCCCTTGCCGCCTTTTCCTCGGCTGATTCTGAATTAAGGCTGTATATTCCCGGCAGGTCTGCAAGGAGCAGTTCCGTTCCCTTGTAGGAGCATCTGCCGGAAGCGCTTTCCACGGTTTTTCCTGCCCAGTTGCCTGTATGCTGACGCATTCCTGTAAGGGCGTTGAAAAGAGTTGATTTTCCCACGTTTGGATTCCCTGCAAGGGCGATCCTGTATATTCTGTCACTTTTTGAGCATTGATTCTGCATAAGCTGCCTCCTGTTTCTGTGGAGTAATACAGATTATGCAGGAATTTTTTAGTGTATGACAAAAAAATAAAAGGGCTGCAGCACCATTATACCCGGTGCAGCAGCCCAATATGCTTTTACTGTGATTGTCAGGCGTTTTTTCCGGAACGCTCCAGCCATGCGTTTGCAAGGTCGAGAGCTTCGAAAAGGCTTCCTCTTTCAGATGTTTTTACAATAGCCTCCATGGGAGCCAGCTTTTCATCAGTGGAAATCTGGTAAACCTTTATCTTGTCTGCAATGTCCATTCCGTCCTGCTTTGTTTTATGCAGAATCTGGAGCTGAGTTACAAACGGGTCAGACATATATCCATAGTAGATGGAATTTCCGCTGCGGACCAGCGGGTAGCCTTTATACATAAAATAATCCTGCTGCATATTAACCCTCCTTTTCGGTTGTATTAACTCCATGACATGATGAAGTCCTTATCGGTGTTGAAAATGTTCATATTTTCCTTAAGAGTATCAATGAATGAGCTGCGGCATCTGAAGCTTGATATACCGTTAATTGTTATAAGGCAGGTGTAGCTGTCCTGGCGGTAGAAGCATATCTCCTGTTCCTTTTTGCCGTCTTTAGTGTGGAAGTAAAGAACAGCCTCCGGTTTGCCCACCGGCTTTTCATCAATTGCAGTGCCTTCAGCGGTTGTCTGGAGAAGGAATGTGTAGAACTTTCTGTAGCGCTCAGTATCAACGGTTTTGCCGTTAAGTTTAACAGCAGCGTCATTCTTGTCATTGCCTGTAACGGCGAATTCCATATCCTCCATGCCCTCTGCGCTGAGAGTCAGCTTATCGATATCCCAGACATAGGTTGCCAGAACAAGGCTTGAAGCAAGATCTGTAGGGGTTACAGATGCCCATACGCATTTGTCCTCAGCCATGGCATATATTACGTCAACGCCCTCAAGCATTACAGGATAATATGACTTTGAAGCGCCGCTTTCCTCGTCTGTTTCGGTGAATTTATCGCCGATATTCAGAGTGTATGAATTGCCGTCATCGCAGTCCATTACAGCTGTTCCGAAGGGCGTGTCAAGACCATATTCAGAAAGATCCTTCTTTTCGGGATAGGTTTTCAGAATTTTTCCGGCTGATGCACCGAACATTCCGGTTATGACATCAGTTGAACGCTCAACGCTGAGATAAGCCGGTATAGGTGATACCATTTCGTGGTTTGAAGCAGTTCCGCCTGTATTTTCGTTGTTTGCGTCCTGTACGTAGGAAAGCTTTATCTCATAGTCCATATCCTCACGGTTTATTGTGAGAGAATTTACAATGGGATATTCGTCCTCAGCAGGAGCCTTCAGCATTACAAGGGATAAAAAGCTGTCAGCTGAATTCTGATAATTTGCAGTGAGAGAGGTTTTTACGGCATAAACCGTATCATCGCCTTCAACAGCAAAGTAATTGTTTTCTCCGTCGGAAACAGATGAACCGATTCTGAAGGCGAAGCTGCTGCCGTCGTCGAAGTGAATGTTTCCCTTTGCAGCGTCACTGCCCAGTCCGTATTTATCCATATCGGAGCAGTCTTCAAGGACAACGGAGCTTGCGGTGAGGGACGCCATATTGTTGGCAAGGGTGCTGATAAGGGCTGTGTTGGTAGGAAGGTCTTCCCAGCCCTTTACTCCGAATGCCGCAGAGGTGTCTGTCGCCTCATCAGCTTTCTGAGTGCGTACTACAACAAATGAGCCTGTGCTGTTTTCAACGTCTATAGAGGCAACATTATCAGCTGACTGAGCTGAAAGCACCAGATCCTGCGGGTCTACAGTGGTGACAGCGGCAGACATTTCAGCTTCGCTGCTGCTTTCCTCTGCAGCCTGCTGACGTGAAACCAGTACAACCGCCGCAGAAAGTCCTGCAATAAGAACGCAGCCGCCTATGAGTCCCAGTATTTTTTTGTTCATAGTACAAATCCTTTCTGCCTGTGTTACCGGCTTCTTCTGCGGATAGCCACGACAGTACCGCAGAATACAACGATCAGCGGTATTACCGCCCAGACTATCCATTTGATCATATCAATTTTTTCTGTTGTAATGTCAAGTGTGGAAGCAGTGATATTTTTGGAAGCAATTACTGTGCCGGAATCCTCCTTGCCGCAGATAGTATTCAGTGCGCTGATGACGTAGTCGCCGTTATTATATGCAGCGTCTGACAGGATCATGGAATCTACCATGGATAAAGATGTCAGTACCAGCATATCGCTTTCATAAATTGTGCCGTCTGTATTTACCTGATTTGAAACAACGCAGGCAACTGTACGGGAT
>JBJERG010000177.1:0-4899 GCA_051882155.1 Ruminococcus sp. | reverse complement strand
ATCTCCCTTATGAATGCTTTTGGGAACAGATTCACCTGTCAGCGCACTTGTATCCACCATAGAATCGCCTTCCAGAACAACACCGTCCAGCGGAATCTTTTCGCCGGGCTTTACAACAATTATCTCACCAACTTCAACACAGTCCGGTGACGTCACAACCAGTTCACCATTTCTTTTTACCGCAGCAGAATCAGGACGTATATCCATTAAATCTGATATGGATCTTCTGGAACGCTTTACTGCCATGGACTGGAAAAACTCACCTATCTGATAAAACAGCATAACCGCAACTGCCTCAGGATATTCTCCGATTATAAATGCTCCTATAGTAGAAAGGCTCATCAGAAATTTTTCGTCAAAGATCCTGCCCTTTGAAATATTTTTAACAGCCTGCCATACCACATCACCGCCAAGTATAACATATGAAACAATGAGAACCGCCAGTTTTAAATACAGCGGTATTCCTGCAAAAAAGCCCAGGGCAATTCCTGAAGCATATATCAATGTTCCGGCTGTCAGCCGAATGGTCAGTATTTTCTCTTCTCTGCCATATAAATTGCCGCCCTTTTGTCCCTTCAGACTTTCATTTGTTTTTTCTGAAATTTCGGATACTTCAACATCCGGTTCAAGAGAATGTACAATTGCAGTAATTTTCATGAAAACTGAATCTGATAACGAATCATCATGACTGACTGTCATTGTCTGCTTCATTAAATTTACAGCTGCTGAGTTCACACCCTCAAGTTCAGCCGCTTCTTTTTCAATTTTAGCTGCACAGTTCGGACAATCAAGTCCTTTAAGCAAATAAATACGCTCCATATATAATCCTCCTCATTATTTGATTAGTTGTTCAATCATTCAATTTAACAGCAAAAAATTATTCATTCAAATGCTCAAATCCTTTCTCAATGATCTCCTTTACATGATCATCAGCGAGTGAATAATAAATAATCTGCGCTTCCCTGCGGAACTTGACTAAATTTGCAAGACGCAGAGCCTTCAGCTGATGAGAAACAGCTGATTTTGTTACCCCAAGCAATGAAGCCAGATCACATACGCACATTTCATTTTGTTCCAGAGCGTGTAAAATCTGCACTCTGGTTCCGTCACCAAACATCTTGAATAATGACGCCAGACGAATATATTCGTCCTTAGGCTGCATTTTAGACTTAGTGTCATTCACAACGTCCTCGTGAATAACATCACAGTCACAGGTATATAATTCCATAATGTCACCTCTTATTATTTTTATAGTTGAACATCTGCTCAACTTAATTATATCACCTTTTTTCTTTTTTGTCAATATGCAAAACAAAAAAATATTGGGTAGCAATACGAAAACACATTGACATTTTTATATATTCACTGTATAATAAAGGAAACACCACATTGCAGGAAGGAGATACTTCCATGAATACAGAAAAAAAACAACTTGCTGCTTATGCTGCTGTTCTTGTAGCAGGGCTTTTATCAGCGGCAGGCTGTTCATCACCGGATAGCTCTGATTCTGCAAACAATCCCTTTGCAAACAAAACAACAGTCTGGACAGATACATCGATTTCTTCCGCTCAAACTGAAGAAATAACAACTACAACTGAAACAACGAAAGCTGCCGCCGCAGCAGCCACCGCTGTTGAAGAACAGCCTGTTCACGCCATTGAAAATCTTATGAGCTTTCAGGGAAGACATATTATTAAGGACGATACCTTATGGCTTGTACAAAGCGGAAGTTCAGCTATGTTTACTGCAAAAGGCACGAAAGCTTCTGTCACTATAACAAGCGATTATCCGGAAGATGCAGATATAGATCTTATGCCGAGATATGCTGTTTACGTTGACGGAGAACTTATTGCAGACAATATTGCAGAAGAGCATGAAAAGGAAATAATCCTCTTCGAGGGAAATGCCCCGAGAAGTGCTGAGGTGAAAATAATGCTCCTGTCAGAGGCTGTATACGGAGCTGTGGGCGTTAAATGTCCTGTGGTTACAGGTGATGAACCAAATCCTCTGACGCCTGCACCCCAGAAGAATCTTTTCATTGAATTTATAGGCGACTCAATTACCTGCGGCTTTGGAGTTGACGGTACAGAAGGATCTGAGCCTTTTAAAACATCCACTGAGAACTTTTCCAGATCCTACGCTTATATTGCCGCAGAAGAGCTTGACGCTGATTACAGCGCAGTTGCATACAGCGGCTATGGTGTTATTTCGGGATACAGTTCCGGAGAAAAGAACACAGATGAAACCGTACCGCTTTATTATGATTCTGCAAGCAGATATGAAGGATTTAACGAAGCATGGGATTTTTCTCAAAGAAAAGCAGACGCAGTTGTTATAAATCTTGGTACTAATGACCGCTGCTATGTAGACAGCAATAATGAATATACCTGTAATGAATTTACAGAAGGATATAAAGAATTCCTGAAAACCGTCCGCAGGAATAATCCGGAGGCTGTTATAATCTGCACAGTGGGACTTATGGGCGGTGAACAAACAATATATCCTCTTATCCAGAGGGCTGTCAGTGAAGTAAACGATGAACGTATTACCTGCTTTCTGTCACAGCGTCAGGATACTAAAGCAAACGGTACAGGCTCATGCTGGCATCCGTCGGCAATCACACAGAGAAACTACGGTCATACCGTAGCAGAGGAAATCAGAAAAGCTCTTGAAAAATAATTTTACAGAAGGGAAAATACATATGAAAACAGGAAACAGAAAAAAATATATTGCTGCTGTAATTGCAGCCGCAGTCATTACATCGGGAACAGTTTCTATTGCAGGTGCGGCAATAACTGCCGGTATAGATGATGTGACATCACTTCAAAAGGCTGTTGCAGGCATAGACACTATTAAGCAGGATTATGATGTTAACGAAGACGGCAGCGTAAATATTTTCGACTTGTCTATAATGAAAAATCTTGCTCATAAGGAAAGCGGAGAAATAAAGGATATGGTTATCCCCATCAGCAGTGAATACGTTAAATTTACAGGCAGACATATTTCAAAGGATAGCTCAGAATGGCTCCTGCAAAGCGGAAGCGCTGTGGAATTCAAGGTAACGGGAACAAAAGCCTCTGCAGTTCTTAACGGAGGAAGCTTCTGCGAAGCAGATGAGGATCATCGTCCAAGATATGCTGTTTTTGTTGACGGAGAGCTTATCCTTGACAAAACTATAGATGAAAAGGAAGAAACCGTCACCTTGTTTGAGGAACAGAGCAGACGTACTGCCGAAGTAAAGATAATGCTTCTGTCGGAAGCTACAAGCGGTCCTGTGGGTGTAAGCAGCATAAATGTTGCATCAGATGCAGCAGTGCCTGTGAAACCTCTTCCCAACAAGAAGCTTCTGATAGAATTCATAGGCGATTCAATCACCTGCGCATACGGCGTGGAAGGCAAGTCAAGCTCAGACCCCTTTAAAACAACAACTGAAAATTTCTCAAAATCATACGCTTATCTTGCCGCAAAACAGCTTGACGCTGACTACAGTGCAGTTTCCTACAGCGGTCACGGCATTGTTTCAGGATATTCCTCAGGAGATAAAAACAGTGACTGCCTTGTGCCTGATTTCTATACTCTCACAAGCAGACTTCCGGGATATGACTCACCCTGGAATTTCACAGAAAGAGAAACAGACGCTGTTTTCATAAATCTTGGCACAAACGATATTAACTATGTCACCGCCGACTATGAAACACGTTCTGAAGAATTTATAAAGGGATACATAGGCTTCCTCAAGACAGTCCGCAGTAATAATCCGAAGGCTGCCATTATCTGTACAATGGGCATTATGGGCGGAGATGAGGATATATATCCTCTTATTGAAAAGGCTGTGGCAGAATATACAGCGGAAACAGAGGATAATAACATCACCTGCTACAAATCATCTGTTCATAATATAACAGCTGACGGCATAGGCTCAGACTGGCATCCATCTGAGATAACACAGCAAAACAACGGCTACATTGCCGCTGATAAAATATGCAAAGCACTCGGCATAGAAAGCTCGGGAACAGGTCTTGACGCTGCTGCCGACGGCATTTATGATGTTGAATTAAATGAAGAAGCAGGAGCATATGCCGCATTTTTCGTTGGCTATGACAAGTCCTTCTGGATAAACATGACTGAAGGAGGTACATCTCCGGAGGATGTAAAGGGCGTTATTTCAGGAATAGAACTTAAAGCCGGCGGAGAATACAGGCTTGAATTTGACTGTACTGCAACTCCTGATGCGGATGTTCCTGTATTAGTAACAGGTTCCTCAGAATATATGTCGGATTCCGTTTCAGCTTCCAGCGATAAACAGCACTTTGAAAAAACATTCACTGTACCGCAGAAAGACAATGACGCCAGAATTGTCTTCAAGCTTGGCGGAAAAAGCTACTACAATGTTACCATTAGCAATCTGAAGCTTGTTAAGATAAACTAACAGGTAAAATACAAAGCAATGCCGCACAAAAAGACTGTGCGGCATTCTGTTAAGTGAGGCCATCGAAATGCTGACAAAGTTTCTTACAAAAAAATTCATTCCAAAAAATAAAGACGCCGCAAAAACGAGAGCCGCATACAGTACACTGTCAAGCGTTACAGGTATCGTATGCAATATCATCCTTTTTATCACAAAATATATTGCAGGTACTTTTTCAGGCTCTGTTTCAATTATATCAGACGCTTTCAACAATCTCTCCGACTGTGCAAGCTGTATAGTTGCTTTTTTAGGCGGCATTTTAGCTTCAAAGCCTGCTGACAAGGATCATCCCTTTGGTCATGGAAGAATCGAATATCTGGCTGCAATGATAATTGCCGTTCTGATAATGCTTATGGGATTTGAACTGATGTCTGATTCCATTTCCAGAATCATCACACCGCAAAAGCTCACGCTGTCAGTTCCTGTTTTTG
>JBJERG010000176.1:0-4915 GCA_051882155.1 Ruminococcus sp. | reverse complement strand
CAGTTCAAGCTCCTGTTTTCTGCCGCTTACAATGCTGTATGCAGTGCCGGATTTTCCTGCACGTCCTGTTCTGCCTATACGGTGAATATAGTACTCATGATCCTGAGGCAGATCATAGTTGAATACCATGTCAATGCCCTTTACATCAATACCTCTTGCCGCAACGTCCGTTGCAATGAGTATAGTGCTTCTGCCGCTTTTAACGCTGTTCATTACCTGTGTACGCTGTGCCTGCTTCATATCTCCGTGAAGACCTATAGCAGGGAAACCACGGCTTACAAGAGCTTCTGTAAGCTCGTCAACCATTTTCTTTGTGTTGCAGAATATCATGGTGGACTGTGGTTTTTTGTCTGTCAGAAGCAGGTGAAGAGCGTCAGTTTTTCTGCCCATGGGAACGGATACATAGAACTGTTCTATGAGGTCAACTGTTTTAGCTGCACTTTCAATTTTCACCATAACAGGGTCTTTCTGGTACTGCTTTGTGATCTGGAGAATTGCAGGCGGCATTGTGGCAGAGAACAGCACGGTCTGACGTTCCTCCGGAATTTCTGCCAGCACTGCTTCAATATCCTCACGAAAGCCCATATTGAGCATTTCGTCAGCTTCGTCCAGAACTATGGTGCTGAGATTTTTCAGCTTAAGAGTGCGTCTTCTGAGGTGGTCAAGAACTCTTCCCGGAGTGCCTATAACAATATTTGCACCGTTTTTCAGGGCATATATCTGTCTGTCCATGCTTGCGCCGCCGTAAACTGCAACAGGCTTTACATATTTTTTGAATTTGGAAAATTTGCATATCTCCTCGCAGGCCTGCATAGCAAGCTCTCTTGTGGGGCAGAGTATGAGGGCGTTCACATAATGGCGTGATTCCTCGGTGATTTTTTCAATAATAGGAAGACTGAATGCGGCGGTTTTTCCCGTACCTGTATTTGACTTGCCTATAACATCTCTTCCCTCAAGCAGCGGAGGTATGGATTTTTCCTGGATCTCTGTCATTTCTGAAAATCCCATTCTCTCAACGGCTTCCAGCAGCTCCTTTGAGAGATCTGTTTCGTTAAACTGCATTATAATTCCTTTCTCTTTTTTCTGCAAAGTTTTTCATTGAAAAGGAGCTGTTGCAGAGAAAATGCAGCAGCTCGCTTATTGACGGGTTATTCTTCCTCAGGCATATTCCAGTTGTGATAAACGTTCTGAACGTCGTCATTGTCCTCCAGATGTTCAAGAAGAAGGTTCATCTTCTTTATCTGGTCTTCATCAGTAAGGGTTGTGTATGTTGCAGGGATCATGTCTGTTTCTGCTGAAATGATGCTGTAACCCTTGGCAGTCAGACCGTCACGAAGACCTGAGAGTGCGGAGGGAGCGCATACTACCTCAATAACATCTTCCTCAACAGAAAGGTCGTCTGCTTCAAATTCAAAGCAGTCCTCCATAACAGTATCTTCATCAAGACCTGTATTCTCAATAACTACAATTCCCTTTTCGGTGAACATAAATGATACACAGCCTGATGTACCAAGATTTCCGCCGAACTTGTCGAAGTAGTGGCGTATATCGCCTGCTGTACGGTTCTTGTTGTCTGTAAGACAGTCTACGATAACGGCAACGCCGCCGGGGCCGTAACCTTCGTAGATGTTGTTTTCGTAGTTGTTTTTGTCACCGTCGCCGGCAGCCTTTTTGATAACTCTGTCAATGTTGTCATTGGGAACGTTATTCTGCTTAGCCTTTGCAATAAGGTCACGCAGCTTAGAGTTGCTTGCAGGGTCAGCGCCGCCTTCCTTAACGCAGACGGTGATTTCTCTGCCTATTTTTGTGAATATCTTAGCCTTGACAGCGTCAGTAGCTTCCTTACGTCTTTTTATATTGTTCCATTTTGAATGTCCTGACATTTTCTTAACACTCCTTACGTAATATAGTTTCATCTGCCTGACAGATAATGTCAAACAACTGATTAAGTCTGTGGTTTTCGCCTTTCAGATGAAGGTATCCGAAAAGTGATTCCAGACCTGTAGCTTTATGATAATCCGCAGCGTTTCCGTTTTTCGGAACGGAATTTCCCGTAGCGTTGCGACCTCTTTTATAAACAGAAATTTCTTCTTCGGTAAGAACAGGCATTATAATATCAGCGGCGGCAGCCTGGTATGATGCACAAACACGCTTTACTTTAAGAGAATGAAGTTCAGATGCAGGCATATTTGCGCTGAGGAGAATATGCTCACGCATCATTATTTCATAAACGCTGTCACCGAGAAATGCAAGGGCAAGAGGACTGTACTGCTTTGCTTCCAGAGCTGACAAAGGTTCTTTCATATGCAGGATAGTCCTTTCCTTTAAGATACAAAGTCAAACTCAAAGCCGAGAATATTTACGGTTGCGCCTTCCTCAATGCCCATGTTCTCCAGAGCGTCAATAATGCCGCTGCTTCTGAGAACTCTCTGGAAGTACTGGAGAGAGGAGTAATCCTCCATATTTACAGTACGCATGATAGGTTCAAGCCACTTTGCGTCCACATAGTAAATGCCGTCCTGCACTTCGATTTCGAACTTGCCATAGGTATCGGCAATCAGTTCTTCCTCTGTAATAGGCTCCGGCTCATACTGGAGAATAGGCGGCAGTTCTGAAAGCATATTGCCTGCTGCCTGAACAAGTTCAGCTGTTCCCTGTGTGGTGGCTGCTGAAATTTCATAGAAGGGAAGACCTTTTTCCTCTATATATTCACGGAAACGGTCGATTTGCTCCGGGTCTGCCATGTCGCATTTATTTGCGGCAACTATCTGAGGACGTTCAGCCAGTTCCTCGCTGAAATTCAGAAGTTCCTTCTGTATCTTTTCGTAATCCTCAATGGGGTCACGTCCTTCAACGCCTGAAACGTCCACCACATGAATTATAAGACGGCAGCGTTCCACATGGCGAAGGAACTCATGGCCAAGGCCGATTCCGTCGCTTGCACCCTCGATAAGACCGGGAATATCCGCCATAACGAAGGAATTTTCCTCACCCAGACGAACAACTCCAAGTACAGGGGTGAGTGTTGTGAAGTGGTAATTTGCAATTTTTGGTTTTGCCGCACTTACAACGGAAATAAGGGTGGATTTGCCCACATTCGGGTATCCCACAAGACCTACGTCCGCAAGAAGCTTCAGTTCAAGGGTAACTTCAAATTCCTCTCCGGGAAATCCCGGCTTTGCAAAACGTGGGATCTGTCTTGTTGAAGAGGCAAAATGGATGTTTCCTTTGCCGCCTCTGCCGCCCTTTGCAAGTATCTGAGGCTCGTCCGTGGAAAGGTCAGCCATAATTCTGCCTGTAACCGCATTTCTTATAACGGTTCCTCTCGGTACTTTTATTATAAGATCGGGGGCGCTTTTTCCTGTGCAGTTTTTTGCGCCGCCGGGATCGCCGTTTTTAGCAACGTACTTTCTCTTGTACCGGAAGTCAATGAGGGTGGAAAAGTTGTCGTCTACCTGGAATACGATATCTCCGCCTTTTCCGCCGTCGCCGCCGTCTGGACCGCCTGCCGCAACGTATTTCTCACGGTGAAAGGACACCGCACCGTCGCCGCCGTTTCCTGCTTTGATTTTAATTTTCGCCTTATCTACAAACATGAAATATACCTCTCATAGTGATATACGGGTATTTGTTCAGGACATCTCTTAATACTCCGAATCCGTCAGATGCGGTGCAGATTTGCGACAAATTCACTTGAGGAAAAACGCAGTAATACTTTGTGTATTTCAAGTTTTTTTGAAAGTGAAGATGGCGTAAAGATGTGCCGCAGATGGCGGGTGAGTGGGTTTTTAGAGATGTCCTTTATTAAAAGAAAATCCCGAAGCAATTGCTCGGGATTTCCGTCAGATTCATTGGAATCGCAATTATTCGGCAGCGTATACGCTTACCTTCTTGCGGTCACGGCCGAAACGCTCGAACTTAACTGTACCGTCAACCATTGCGAACAGTGTATCGTCAGAACCGATACCTACACCGTTACCGGGATGAATGTGTGTACCTCTCTGGCGAACCAGAATATTGCCAGCCTTAACGAACTGACCGTCTGCTCTCTTTACACCCAGTCTTTTGGACTCAGAATCACGGCCGTTCTTTGTAGAACCGGAACCCTTCTTATGAGCGAAGAACTGCATACTAATCTTCAGCATGATATGTTACACCTCCGTGTGCTTTATTTGAATAAATTTCGGATAATCCTCTTTCAGCAGCTCTGCATGGAGTCTTAAACCCTCCAGTATCTTTACGCCTTCATCAGGACAGTTGTCCGGAAGCTTTATTGATACGGAATTTGCATCAGCGCATACATCTGCGTCTGTATGAAATATCTCAGTCAGCATATTTGCGGTAAGCTGAACAGCTGAGGAAACGCTTGCACAGACAATGTCCTCGCCTTCCTCTGCGTAGCCTGCATGACCGGAAAGCCTGCATCCGCAAAGTCTGTCATTCTGCTGAAAGAACAGGATACGGATCATTATGCGTTGATAGCTTCGATCTGAACCTGAGTATAGGGCTGTCTGTGACCCTGCTTCTTCTTTTCGCCCTTCTTCGGCTTGTAAGTCATAACAGTGATCTTCTTAGCCTTGCCGTTCTTCAGAACCTTAGCTGTTACAGTTGCGCCTGCTACGTAAGGAGCACCTACGTTCAGACCTGCATCTGTGCTTACTGCGACAACCTTGTCAAATGTTACTGTGCTGTCTTCCTCTGCACCGAGCTTTTCGATGAACAGAGTATCGCCAGCCTTTACCTGATACTGCTTGCCGCCTGTTTCAATAACTGCGTACATTTCTGGCACCTGCCTTTTCTTTAAAAAACTCGCTGCATTGGGTAAGATTACTCTTTTTGTGACCCAATACACGCGGTTTTATTATTATATCATATCTGTAATATCCTGTCAAGGGTTAATTGTAAATTTTTTTCT